>NZ_JBHYVA010000024.1:14120-29399 GCF_042750055.1 Streptomyces sp. NPDC059456 | reverse complement strand
CGCCCTCGCCCCGCAGCAGCTCGATCACCCGGGCGGAGACGAGCACGCGCCCGCTGGCCCGCGCCGTCCGCGTCGTGACGTCCTTCTCCGAGACGTCCACCATGCGGGCCGCGCCGGCCTCGTCGATGTGCGTCAGCCTGCTGTGCTCAGGGGTTCCGGGGGTCTCCCCCCGGGAAAACGCTGCCATAGGTTCGTGCCGCTCCCGCTCCGGGCCCCGCAAGGGCCTGTGTGGTGCAACACGCTACCCGCACCGGCCCGAGTTCAGCCGAGCAGGACCACTTCGAGGTCGGCTCCCGGCTCCGCCGAGGTGACGTCCTCCGGCACGACGATCAGGGAGTCGGCGTGGGCCAGCGCCGCGATGAGGTGGGAGCCGGATCCGCCGACCGGGGACACGGTGCCGCTCTCCGGGTCGTACGTGCCGCGCAGGAACTGGCGGCGGCCCGCCGGGGAACCGAGCGCCTTGTCGGCCGCCAGCGTCGCCCGCACGCTCGGCCGGGAGACGTCCGGCAGTCCCATGAGGGCGCGGATCGCGGGCCGTACGAACAGTTCGAAGGAGACGTACGAGGACACCGGATTGCCGGGCAGGGCCAGCAGGGGGGTGTGGTCCGGGCCGATGGTGCCGAAGCCCTGCGGCTTGCCGGGCTGCATCGCGAGCTTGCGGAAGTCCATCCGCCCGCCGTCGGCCCCGTCCTCGTCCGCGCCGACGGCGGACAGGGCCTCCTTGACCACGTCGTACGCGCCGACGCTGACGCCGCCCGTGGTGACGAGCAGGTCGGCCCGGATCAGCTGGTCCTCGATGGTGGAGCGCAGGGTCTCGGCGTCGTCGGCGACGGCTCCGACCCGGTAGGCGATGGCCCCGGCGTCGCGCGCGGCGGCGGCCAGGGCGAAGCTGTTCGAGTCGTAGATCGTCCCGGCGGCCAGGGACTCGCCCGGCTGGACGAGTTCGCTGCCGGTGGACAGCACGATCACGCGCGGACGGGGGCGCACCCGTACGGCGCCCCGCCCGATGGCGGCGAGCAGCGCGATCTGCGGCGGGCCGAGCACCGTGCCGGCGGCCAGGGCGAGGTCCCCGGCCTGGACGTCGCTGCCGCGCGCCCGGACGTGGGCCCGCGCCTCGGCGGCCCGGTGCACCCGCACCTCGCCGGCCGCGCCCTCGGGGGCCGCGCTGGCCGGGGTCATCCCGGCGGCCGCGCCGCCGCCCGTGCCGCCGTCGGTCCACTCGACCGGGACGACGGCTTCGGCGCCCGGCGGGAGCGGGGCGCCGGTCATGATGCGGGCCGCCTGGCCGGGGCCGACGGTGGGCAGCTCGCCGCTGCCCGCCGCCACGTCCCCGATCACCGTGAGCACCGCGGGGAACTCCTCGCTCGCACCCTGGACATCGGCCGTGCGGACGGCGTAACCGTCCATGGAGCTGTTGTCGAAGGGCGGGAGCGCGACGGGCACGGTGACGTCCTCGACCAGGACACAGCCCTGGGCGTCGAGCAGCTGGAGCTCGATGGGCTCCAGCGGCCGGATCGCGGCGAGGACGTCCGCGAGGTGCTCGTCGACCGACCACAGGCGCTGGGTGCCGTGGCCGGTGTCCTGCGGTGCGCGGCTGCTCAAGGTCCTACATCTCCTCCGTGACGTAACGGTGAAGCCAGGTGCGGAACTCCGGGCCCAGGTCCTCACGCTCGCACGCGAGGCGGACGATGGCCCGCAGGTAGTCCCCGCGGTCCCCGGTGTCGTAGCGACGGCCCCGGAAGACCACGCCGTGCACCGGGCCGCCCACGGTCTCGTCGGCGGCCAGCTTCTGCAGGCCGTCGGTGAGCTGGATCTCCCCGCCGCGGCCCGGCTCGGTCTCCCGCAGTATGTCGAAGATCGCCGGGTCGAGTACGTACCGTCCGATGACGGCGTAGTTGCTGGGGGCGTCGGCCGGGTCGGGCTTCTCGACGAGGCCGGTGATCCTGACGACGTCGTCCTCGTCGGTGGCCTCCACGGCCGCGCAGCCGTAGAGGTGGACGTTGGCGGGGTCGACTTCCATGAGGGCGATGACGGTGCCGCCGGAGCGGGCGTGGACGTCGGTCATCTGGCGGAGCAGCGGGTCGCGCGGGTCGATCAGGTCGTCGCCGAGGAGGACGGCGAAGGGCTCGTTGCCGACGTGCGGCTCGGCGCACAGGACGGCGTGTCCGAGGCCGCGGGGGTCGCCCTGGCGGACGTAGTGCATGGTGGCCAGGTCGCTGGACTCCTGGACCTTCTTCAGGCGGTCGTCGTCGCCCTTGGCGATGAGCGCCGACTCCAGCTCGTAGTTGCGGTCGAAGTGGTCTTCGAGGGCGCGCTTGTTACGTCCTGTGATCATGAGGACGTCGTCCAGGCCGGCCGACACGGCCTCCTCGACCACGTACTGGATGGCCGGCTTGTCCACGACCGGGAGCATTTCCTTGGGCGTCGCCTTCGTCGCCGGAAGGAAGCGGGTACCGAGACCTGCGGCCGGGATCACGGCCTTCTTGATCACAGGGTGCAACTGAGTCATGGGCAGAACGATAGTGGGTCGAACAGACCGCTCCGGGTTTGTTTCCGGTAAGTAGATCCGATAATGAACCGGTTTGAAAGGAAATCAGAGTCAGCTGTGGTAGGGAACCCGCCGAACCCGTCCGAAAAGGCTTTGCTGCGCCGAGAACTCCTCGCCGCCCGCCGCGCCCTGTCCCCCGAATCCCTGCGCACGTCGGCCCTCGCGCTCTCCCGCTCCGCCCTCGAACTGCCCGAACTGGCCGATGCGCAAACGGTGGCCGCCTACGTCTCCGTCGGCTCCGAACCCGGCACCCGCGATCTGCTCGACGCCCTGCGCGCGGCCGGGAAGCGGGTACTGCTGCCCCTCCTGCTGCCCGACAACGATCTCGACTGGGCCGGGTACGAGGGCCCCGGCAGTCTCGCCGAGGCCGCCCACCCCGGCAGGATGCGGCTGCTGGAGCCGGCCGGGGCGCGGCTCGGGCCGGACGCCGTGACCGGCGCCGACGCCGTCCTGCTGCCCGGGCTGGCCGTCGACGGCCGCGGAATGCGCCTGGGCCGCGGCGGAGGCTCGTACGACCGGGTGCTGGCGCGCCTGGCACGGGCGGGGGCTCACCCCGCGCTGGTCGTGCTCCTCTACGACGAAGAGGTGGTCGCGCGGGTCCCGGCGGAACCGCACGACCACCCCGTCCAGGCGGTGGCCACCCCGTCGGGGGTGGTCAGGTTCACGACGTGAAGGTCACGGCGTGAAGGTCACGGCTTGAGCGTCAGCGTCTCCACCGTCGCCTTGTCCACGGCCTCCTTGCCGAACGGCCAGTCCAGCAGTTCGCCCTTGGCCCACAGGTCCGTCTGGTCGTAGTAGTTGTCGTGGTAGGCGTGGCCCGAGGCCCCGGTCAGGTTGATCCAGCGGGACTTGTCCGGGTCGCTGAGGTTCACGATCATCCGCATCGACGGGACCCAGGTGACCCCGTACCCGCTGGAGGCGTTCCAGCCGGTCGCGTTCACGGTGGCCTCGCCGCCGCCCAGGTTCCACGGGCCGCGGTTGAGGAGGAACTGCAGGAAGCCGGGTCCCCCGGTGCCGAGGGTCTGGTTCTTCAGCGTCAGCTGGTGCAGGCGGCCCCAGCTCCAGGTGGACTGGTCCTTGCCGAGCTTGGCCGTCAGCTCCCAGCGGGCGTCCTTCATGGCCCGCGCGAACAGCTGGTCGCGGGTGGCGGTCGCCGGCTGGTTGCGGGCGGCCGGCGTCTGCCACCAGGCCGACTTCTCGTCCTTGACCAGGCGGCGGACCACCTCGAACCAGCGGTCGCCGCCGTCGGGCTGCGCCGAGTCGGGGCCGCGCGTACCGCACTCGCGGACCGTCTTGGCCAGGTCGTCGACCGGACCGCTGCCCGTCTCCTGGACGTTCATGCAGCTGCCCTCGATCCGCAGCTCCTTCGGCATCTTGTCGCCGAAGGAGAGCTTGAGGATGTTGCGCCAGACCGCGTTGAAGTACGCGGCCGCCGCCGAGTCGGGCTCCTGCGTGTAGTTCCAGCCCTCCAGCAGCTTCTGCGCGGAGCGCACGTCCGGGTCCGAGACCTCGATCTTGGACAGCATCGGGGTCAGCAGCGCGGCGATCTCGCTGCTGTTGTCCATCTGCATGCCGCGCATGTCATCGGTGGAGATCTTGCCGCTGTCCTTGATCTTCGCGTCGATGAGGTCGTTGATCCGCTGGCTGCGGGCGCCGTAGCCCCAGTCGGTGGTCAGCACGTACGGGTACTTGCCGGCGCCGGTCCCACTCTCCACGACGGCCTGGTTCGCGGTGACGATGTAGCCGCGCGACGGGTTGTAGTCGTACGGCATCTCGTCCTGCGGGACGTAGCCGGCGTTGCCGTCCCTGCCGCCCTTCCAGGCGTACTTGGAGTCCCAGCCGGGGGCCGGCATGCGGCCGTCGCCGGCGCCGCGGATCGGGATGCGGCCCGGGGCCTGGTAGCCGATGTTGCCCGAGGGGCCCTTGTTGTCCGCGTAGATCAGGTTCTGGGACGGCACCTCGAAGTCGCGGGCCGCGGCGCGGAAGCTCGCGAAGTCCTTGGCCCGGTCGAGGCTGAAGACCGCGTCCATCGACTTGCCCGGGTCCAGGGCGGTCCAGCGCAGGGCGACGGCGTAGCCGTTGCCGCGGTCGGGGGCCGAGCTGGAGACGGGGGCGCGGCTGCCGACCGTGCCGAGCTCTTCGCTGCGGTCGGAGATCAGCGGGCCGTTGTTGGTGGTGCGGACGGTGATCTTCTTGCTCTTGCCGCCCGCGATCTTGATGACCTCTTCACGGGTCGTGAAGGGGACCACCTTGTTGTCGTAGACGTAGCCCTCGGGCCTGACCTGCTCCAGGTAGAGGTCGGTGACGTCGGCGCCGAGGTTGGTCATGCCCCACGCGATGTCGGCGTTGTGGCCGATGACCACGCCGGGCATGCCGGAGAAGGTGTAGCCGGCGACGTCGTACTTGCACTGGCTGGAGACCGCGCGGCAGTGCAGGCCCATCTGGTACCAGACCGAGGGCATCTGCGGCGACAGGTGCGGGTCGTTCGCGAGCAGCGGCTTGCCGGTGGTCGTGTACTGGCCCGAGACGACCCAGGAGTTCGAGCCGATGCCGCTGCCGTTGGGGCCGAGGATCGCGGGGACCTGGTCCAGGGTCTTGGCGAGGGAGGTCAGCGAGGTGCGCAGGCCCACGGTCGCGCCCTGGGCGGTGGTGTCGTCCGCGAGGCCGCTGGACGGCGCGGGGTCGGCCGGGGCGGTGGACGCGGTGGAGGCCTGCGATCCGGTGCCGGTCCCGCCGGAGCCCTTGCCGGCGCCCGGTGCCGGGGAGCCGGCAGCCGCGGTGGCGGGGCTGTACTTCCCGCCCTCGATCTTGCCCGCGTCGACGATCGGCTTGTTCCGGTCGAAGGGGTACGGCGGGTAGAGCTCGTCGATCTGCTGCGGCGTGAGCTTGTTGGACATCAGCGCGCGGTCGATCTCGTCCTGCATGTTGCCGCGCAGGTCCCAGGCCATCGCCTTGAGCCAGGCCACCGAGTCCACCGGCGTCCACTGCTCGGGCTGGTAGTCGTCGCTGAGCTTGAGGGCGGCGTGCTCGACGGAGAGGTCCTTGCCGGACTTCCCCTTCAGGTACGCGTTGACCCCGTCGGCGTAGGCCTGGAGGTACTTCTTCGTCTCGGGCGAGAGCTTCGTGTCGTACTCGGCCTGCGCGACCTGGCGCCAGCCGAGCGTGCGCAGGAAGGCGTCGGTCTCGACCTGACCGGCCCCGAACATCTCGGAGAGCCGGCCCGAGGTCATGTGGCGGCGGACGTCCATCTCCCAGAAGCGGTCCTGGGCGTGGACGAAGCCCTGGGCGCGGAAGAGGTCGTCGTCGTTGTCGGCGTAGAGCTGCGGAATGCCGTGGGAGTCGCGCTTGACCTCGACGGTCCCGGTCAGGCCGGGGACCTTGAGGGTGCCGGTGGCCTGCGGGAACGAGGCACGGACGTTGTCCATGCTCCAGTACGTCCCGTACCCGAAGCCCACGAGGAGCGCCAGGACCAGCACGAGCACGATCAGACGGGCGCGTCGTCCCTTCTTCTTGACGGAAGGGGCGGTTTCGTTGGCGGGCATCGCTGTCCTTAGAGGGGCAGGGTGGTCCTGGGAGTGCTGGGAGCAACCATAGGCGCAGGACCGGGTCCGTTGATCCGCCAGGGGTCGAGGTGACGAGGACAGGGCCGAACAGGCGTTTCACAATGTGGTTATCGCGTAAAGGGCGCGTCAAATATTAGGTAAGGTAACGAAGTACCTGTCGATCTTGCCGGACTTGTCGCCCGGAGGAACGTTCCGCCTGGCGACTTGAGGAAAGGGCCGCCCGCTGACCGTCCACACGCTCAATGAGCTCCTGCTGGTCTGCTCGCTCGTGCTGCTCGTCGCCGTCGCGGCGGTACGCATCTCTTCACGCAGCGGCCTCCCCAGTCTGCTCATCTACCTCGGCATAGGCATCGCCATAGGCCAGGACGGCATCGGCAACGTCGTCTTCGACAACGCCGAGCTGACCCAGGTCATCGGGTACGCCGCGCTCGTCGTGATCCTCGCCGAGGGCGGTCTGGGCACCAAGTGGAAACAGATCAAGCCGGCTCTGCCGGCCGCGATCGTCCTGTCGCTGGTCGGCGTCGCGATCAGCGTCGGGGTCACGGCCGCAGGCGCGCACTACCTGGTCGGGCTGGACTGGCGGCAGGCGCTGCTGATCGGCGCGGTCGTCTCCTCGACCGATGCCGCGGCCGTCTTCTCGGTCCTGCGCAAGGTCCCGCTGCCCTCCCGGATAACGGGCGTGCTGGAGGCGGAATCCGGCTTCAACGACGCCCCCGTGGTCATCCTGGTCGTCGCCTTCGCGACCGTGGGCCCGGTGGACCCGGGGTACGTCCTGGTCGCCAAGATCGCCCTGGAGCTGGCGATCGGCGTCGCGATCGGCCTGTCGGTGGGCTTCCTGGGGGCGTACGGGCTGCGGCACGTGGCCCTGCCCGCCTCCGGCCTGTACCCGATCGCCGTGATGGCGATCGCCGTGACGGCGTACGCGGCCGGCGCGATGGCGCACGGCTCCGGCTTCCTCGCCGTCTACCTGGCCGCCATGGTCCTCGGGAACGCCAAGCTCCCGCACTGGCCGGCGACCCGGGGCTTCGCGGACGGGCTCGGCTGGATCGCCCAGATCGGCATGTTCGTGCTGCTGGGCCTGCTGGTGACCCCGCACGAGCTCGTGAACGACTTCTGGCCCGCCGTGGTCATCGGGCTGGTGCTGACGATGGTGGCGCGGCCCCTGGAGGTCTTCGTCAGCCTGCTGCCGTTCCGGATCCCGTGGCAGGAGCAGGCCCTGATGTCGTGGGCGGGCCTGCGCGGCGCCGTGCCCATCATCCTGGCGACCATCCCGATGGTGACCGGGATCGAGGGCAGCGACCGCGTCTTCAACATCGTCTTCGTGCTGGTCGTCGTCTACACCCTGGTCCAGGGGCCGACCCTGCCCTGGCTCGCGCGCAAGCTGGAGCTCGGCGACTCCGACGCGGGCGCCGCCGACCTCGGGATCGAGTCGGCGCCGCTGGAGAAGCTGCGCGGGCACCTGCTGTCCTTCGCCATCCCGGCCGCCTCGCGGATGCACGGCGTCGAGGTGAGCGAGCTGCGGCTGCCGCCGGGGGCTTCGGTGACGCTGGTGGTCCGGGACGCGAAGAGCTTCGTACCGCTGCCGTCGACGGTGCTGCGGCGCGGGGACGAGCTCCTGGTGGTGGCCACGGATCCGGTACGGGACGCGGCGGAGGCCCGGCTGCGGGCGGTGGCGCGCGGCGGCAAGCTGGCCGGATGGCTCGGGACGGGCTCGAACGGAGCCTGAGCCGGGGTCGGGGACGGGGCCCGGAGGGGGCCGCGGCGGGGGCCTCGGCGGGCTCTCGGGAGCCCGTGCGCACTTCAACGGAGCGTTAGAGCGTCGTTCTAAATCTGTGTTTTCGTGGCGTGCGGGCCGTTTCACCCCGCTTTTATGCCCTGCGGAATGCGAACTTCCAGTTAATCGCAGGTGAAGACACACCCTGTCGCCGGAATCACAGGACACGTGCGTGGTCTGCCTGTACGATAAAGGCACACCACATCGAACCAACTCTGCCTGACGCAGAGCTGGCGCGACCGCAAAGCGGCCGTGGCACCCTCCCGCAGTGGGCGCCCAGGTATCACTCGGTTCTGCGCAAGAGGACAGCTCTCGGGGCTCCCACATGTACGGGTGCGGTCGCTCACGAGGCGGCACACCGTCCGCAGACGGGGACGCTCTACCAGGCAGCGGAAAGGCCAGGCCGTGACATCCGCGGTCACGACCGACACGTCCGCCCGCCCCGGTTACGGGCAGCTCCTGCGCACACCCGGCGCCCTCGGCTTCGTTCTCCCGGGATTCGCCGCCCGCCTCCCCTTCGGCATGCTGACCATCAGCATCCTGCTGCTCGTCCAGCACACCACCGGCTCCTACGGCAGCGCCGGCATCGTCGCCGCCGTCACCGGCATCTCGATGGCGCTGTCCGCGCCGGTGATGGGCAGGCTCACCGACCGCCACGGCCAGAGCGCCGTCCTGGTCCCCGTCGTCCTCGCGCACTCCGCCGCCGTCAGCGCCCTCGTGGCGTTCGCCCTGCTCGGCGCCCCCGTGTGGGCGCTGGCGCTGGCCGCGGTCCCCGCCGGCGCCTCCGTCCCGCAGGTCGGCCCGATGGTCCGGGCCCGCTGGGCCGCCCGGCTGGAAGGTTCCCCGCTGCTGCCGACGGCCGCCGCGTTCGAATCCGTCACCGACGAGTTCACGTTCGTCGTCGGCCCGGTGCTGGCGACCGCCCTGTGCACCGGCGTCCACCCGGCCGCCGGTCTGGTCACCGAGGCCGCACTGACGCTGGCCGGCGGCCTGGTCTTCGCCGCCCGGCGCGCCAGCCAGCCCACGGCGCACGCCGTCGTCGCCGGCGCCGGGAAGCGCGCCTCCGCGCTGTCCTTCGCCGGTCTGCGCGTCCTGATCGTGGCCTTCCTCGGCATCGGCGCCGTCTTCGGCGGCATGCAGGTGTCGCTGGCCGCCTTCTCCAACGAGATCGGCAACCCGGGCGCCAACGGCCTCCTCTACGGGATCTTCGCCGCCGGCAACATGACCGCGGGCATCGCCTGCGGCGCCATCGCCTGGAAGATCGGCCCGCGCCGCCGGCTGCTGCTCGGGTACGCCGGCCTCACCGTGGCCGCCTCGGTCCTGTGGACCGCGCACTCGATGATCCTGCTGGGCGCGCTCGGCCTGGTCGTCGGCCTGTGCATCGCCCCCGCCCTGATCACCGGCTACACGATGGTCGAGTCCCTGATCCCGGCCGGCGCCCGGACCGAGGCCTTCACCTGGCTGACCGGCGCGGTCGCCTTCGGTCAGGCCACCGCCGTGACCCTGGCCGGCCGTCTGACGGACGCGCACGGGTCCTCGTACGGCTTCCTGGTGCCCATGGGCGGCACCGTGCTGGCCCTGGCCACCCTGCTCGCGCTGCGGGCGAAGCTGGCCCCGAAGGCCCCGAGCCGGATCATCAACGCGTCGGCCCCGGCGGCCCCGGCCGCACGGGCGAACGAGCGTGGTGTCGGTCACCGCGTACCGGTGACGGTGGACTGATCGGCCGGAATACGTCACCATGGAACGTCGTTAGCACTCATTGAGTCAGAGTGCCAGGAGGAAATTCGTGCCGACCTACCAGTACCAGTGCACCGAGTGCGGTGAGGGCCTTGAGGCCGTGCAGAAGTTCACCGATGACGCACTGACCGAGTGCCCGAACTGCCACGGACGCCTGAAGAAGGTGTTCTCCGCGGTCGGCATCGTCTTCAAGGGATCCGGTTTCTACCGGAACGACAGCCGCGGCGCTTCGTCGAGCAGCACCCCTGCCTCGAAGCCGTCCACGCCTGCCGCCCCGGCAGCCCCCGCCGCCTCGTCGACGTCCTCGTCGTCGAGCAGCAGCTCCACCTCGGCTGCGTGATCGCGGATCCCCGATCCGTGATGCCCGGTCCCTGATTTCGCCCGTTCTTCGCAAGGCCCCGCAGCCCCTTCCGGGCGGCGGGGCCTTGCGCATGCCCGGTTAGGGTGACGGCATGGCTAACGCAGAGATCGGTGTCATCGGCGGTTCGGGCTTCTACTCCTTCCTGGAGGACGTCTCCGAGCTCCGCGTGGACACCCCGTACGGGCCCCCCAGCGACTCCCTCTTCCTCGGCGAACTGGCCGGGCGCCAGGTCGCCTTCCTCCCCCGCCACGGCCGCAGCCACAAGGTCCCGCCCCACAAGATCAACTACCGGGCCAACCTGTGGGCGCTGCGCTCCGTGGGCGTGCGCCAGGTCCTCGGCCCGTGCGCGGTCGGCGGGCTGCGCGCCGAGTACGGTCCGGGCACGCTGCTCGTTCCCGACCAGCTGGTCGACCGTACGAAGTCCCGGGCTCAGACCTTCTTCGACGGGGAGCCGCTGCCCGACGGGAGCGTCCCCAACGTCGTGCACACGACGTTCGCCGACCCGTACTGCCCGGTGGGCCGCTCGGTGGCCCTGGCCGCGGCGCGGGGCCGCGCGTGGGAGCCGGTGGACGGCGGCACGATGGTCGTGGTCGAGGGCCCGCGCTTCTCCACCCGCGCGGAGTCGAAGTGGCACGCCGCGATGGGCTGGTCGGTCGTCGGCATGACGGGCCACCCGGAGGCCGTCCTCGCCCGCGAGCTGGGGCTCTGCTACACGTCGATGGCGCTCGTCACCGACCTGGACGCGGGCGCGGAGACCGGCGAGGGCGTGTCCCACACGGAGGTCCTGAAGGTCTTCGGCGAGAACGTGGACCGCCTGCGCGAGGTCCTCTTCGACGCGGTCGCGGCCCTTCCGCCGACGGAATCCCGCGCCTGCCTGTGCACCCACGCCCACGACGGCTGGGACCTGGGCATCGAGCTCCCCTGACAGCGGACGGCCTCGACACGGCCCGGGTCCGGACCTGGGCCGCGGACGTCACGGAGCAGCTGGGGACCGTGCTCGCGGCCTGCGGCGCGCACCACTCCTTCCCGCCCGGCCGGAACGAGGCCGTCCCGGCCGGCCCGGACGCCGAGGCCGCCTTGCCGGCCGCCCCTGGATCGCGGGACCCGGTGGTGCGGTTCGCCGCC
Organism: Streptomyces sp. NPDC059456; assembly: GCF_042750055.1. NCBI lineage: Bacteria > Bacillati > Actinomycetota > Actinomycetes > Kitasatosporales > Streptomycetaceae > Streptomyces > Streptomyces sp. NPDC059456. Next base: position 18,291 of record NZ_JBHYVA010000024.1, on the reverse strand, counting down.
ACGAGGCCTGCCACCGCACCCTGACCCCGGTCGTGCGTACGGGACTGCGCCGCGCGGCCTCGCGGAAGCCCGGAAGACGGCGGACGGGGCCGACGGACGGGGCCGGCATCACACAATGGCCGGGTGATCAACGACAACCGGACCATCGTCGCCCTCGACTTCGCGGACCGCGGGGACGCCGAGACACTCGTCGCGCGGCTCGGGGACGCCTGCGGCCACTACAAGATCGGGCTGGAGCTCCTCACGGCGGCCGGGCCGGGGCTGGTCGAGGCGCTCGTCGGGCGCGGGCACGAGGTCTTCCTCGACCTGAAGCTCTTCGAGATCCCGCATTCCGTGGCCGGCGCCGTGCGCGCCGCGGGCGCGCTGGGTGCGTCCATGGTGACCGTGCACGCCATGGGCGGTACGGGGATCATGGCCGCGGCGGTGGACGCGGCCCGGGAGTTCCCCGGGCTGCGGGTGCTCGCGCTGACGGTGGTCACGAGCATGACCGGGAACGACCTCGCCGACATCGGCATCGGCGCGACCCCCGACGAGCAGGTGGTGCGGCTGGCCCGGCTGGCGGTGGGCGCCGGGTGCGACGGGGTCGTCGCCTCGCCGCGCGAGGCAGGCAAGCTGGGGGACGTACTGGGGCCGCGACCGCTCATCGTGACGCCGGGCGTGACCCTGCCGGGCGCGGACGCGGGCGAGCACGCCGCCCGGTCCGGGACGGCGCAGGCCGCGTTCGCCGCCGGCGCCTCGCACGTGGTGGTGGGGCGGGGGGTGACGCGGGCCGCCGACCCGGTGGCCGCGCTGCGCCGCGTACGGTCCGGCGTGTAGCGGGGACGGGCAACGGGTGGCGGCCGCCGGGTGCCCGGGAGCGGGTGGCGGCCGACCGGCGGCGCTCACGCGCCCGCGACCCGCAGCAGCAGCTTGCCGGTGGTGGCGCGGCCGGCCATCAGCCGATGGGCGTCGGCCGCCCGGTCGAGGGGGAACTCGGCGGTCACCGGCAGCTCGACCTCGCCGTCGGCGGCGAAGCGGAAGGATTCGGCTGCGAGTGCCCGCAGCGCCTCGGGGTCGTCCTGGGCCAGCGTGAGGATGGAGAACCCGCCGACGGAGAGCCCGCGCGGGTTCAGCTCGGGCTGCCCGACATGCCAGGGGGCGGCTCCGCCGGCGTTGCCGAAGGCGACGAGGCGGCCGAAGCGCGCGAGGGAGTCCAGGCTGCGGCGGAAGGTCTCGCCGCCGACGGGGTCGAGGGCGAGGTCGACGCCGCGGCCGCCGGTGGCGCGGCGCACCCCCTCGGTGAACCCGTCGCCGACGAACACCTCGTCGTAGCCGTGCTTGAGGGCTTCCTCGGCCTTCTCGGGGCGGGAGACGACCCCGTAGACGGCGCTCGCCCCGGCGAGCCGTGCGAGCTGGCCGACGATGGTGCCGACTCCGCCCGCCGCGCTCTGGACGAGGACGCTCTCTCCGGCGCGGAGCCTGCCGACGCGGTGCACGAGGGCGTGGGCGGTGGGCAGGACGGTCGGCAGGGTGGCGGCGGTGCGCAGGGAGACGCCGTCGGGGAGGGCGAAGACGGTGGCGGCGGGGGCGACGGCGACTTCGGCGTAGCCGCTGTGCGAGGTGAGCGCGGCGACCTCCTGGCCGGGGCGCAGTCCCTCGACGCCGGGGCCGACGGCCCGGATCCGGCCGGAGATCTCCAGGCCGGGGCGGAAGGGCAGGGCCGGGACCCGGTAGCCGTCGGCCCGGGCCAGGACGTCGGCGAAGTTGACTCCGGCGTAGGCGACGTCGACGGTCACCTCGTTCCGGCCGGGCTCGGGCACGGGGACTTCGGCGGTGTGGAGGACCTCGGGTCCGCCGGTCTGCTGGAACTCGATTGCGCGCATGACGGGTACCCCCGGCTAGACTGTTCAATCACATACGAACACTTCGGCGCAGCGAATGTACGACGCCCATCGAACATTGCGCAAGGCCGCCGCGGTGGCGTGCGGGCGCGGCGGCACGCGGGCACAGCGGCACGCGGGCACGGCGTGGGGGCCGCAGCGCCGTGGGGCCGCGCCGGGATCCAGGGAGGAACCGCGATGGGACACCGGGCCGAACCCGAACACACCCACCCCGACGAGGTGCCCCTCCAGGCCGCACTCGCCGCGCTCGCCGACCCGGTGCGGCTGAGGCTCGTACGGGAGCTCGCGGGCGCGGCCGACTGGGAGCGCGGCTGCGGCACCTTCGACGTGCCGGTGGGCAAGGCCGCCCTCAGCCACCACTTCGCGGTGCTGCGCGCGGCCGGGCTGCTGGAGCAGCGCGACCAGGGGCGGGGACGGGTCAACCGGCTGCGGCGCGCGGAGTTCGACGCCCGTTTCCCGGGGCTGCTGGCCCTGGTCCTGCGCGAGGAGGGCACCGGTACCTGACGGCCGCTCACCCGTGTGGGTGGCGGAGATGTCCACAGGCTGGGGATCGTCCACAGGCGCGAGCGGGATTCCGGAGGGCGGCGGATCGTGGGGGGTGTCCGGGCGCTGGGCCCGGCACCGGAACTCGACCCGCTGGTGGTGTCCGTCATGTCCAAGGCCGTGTGCATCCCTTCCGCTTCCGCTCCTTCCGCCTCCTCCCCTTCCGCCCCCTCTCCTTCCGCATGTCCTCCTGCGCGCCCCGTACCGCCCTTTCCGCCGCTTCGCGTCGGCCGCGGCGCAGACCGCCTGCGCCGTGCCGTACGGCGCCGGAGGCGGGCCGCGTCGGCCGGCCTGGCCGTCCTGGCGGCCGCTCTGGCGGTGGTCGGGGGGACGGAGGCGCAGGCTTCGCGGGGAGTCTCGCCGCCGGAGGTGAAGCCTCCGCCCGCGGTGGTGCGGTGGGTGTCGGCGCCGGTGCGGATCTCGGACGCGGAGACGGTGCGGCTGCTGCGGCCCGGGGACCGGGTGGACGTGGTCGCGGCGGAGCGGACCGGCCCGCCGAAGGTGGTGGCCGCGGCGGCGCGGGTCGCCGAAGTGCCCGCACCGGAGAAGGGTGCGGGGGACGGCGGGGCGCTGGTGGTGCTGTCGGTGCCCCGGGATGTCGCGCGCGCTCTCGTCGGGGCGGGTGCAGTGGCACGGCTGGCGGTGACGTTGTGCTGAATCGGACGGGCGTGCAGCCAAGTCACCACAAGGCGGGCACCGATTGGACACGCCGGGCCCGGACTGCCGTAGCTTTCGGAACCGTTGGCTCCATGTTCGGCGGATTCGAAGAGAGGCTCAGTGGTGAGCGAGCAGAAGAAGGAGAGCGTCCTGGCGGGCTTCAAGGCCTTCCTGATGCGCGGCAACGTGGTCGACCTGGCGGTGGCGGTCGTCATCGGCGCCGCGTTCACGAACATCGTGAACTCGGTGGTGAAGGGGATCATCAGCCCGCTGGTGGGCGCCGTCGGCACGAAGAGCCTGGACGGCTACACGTCCTGCCTGAAGGGCCCCTGCGGCATCGACGCGAAGGGGGATGCCATCGGGGTGAACATCCTCTGGGGGTCGGTGCTGAACGCGGCACTGACCTTCCTGATCACCGCCGCGGTCGTCTACTTCCTGATGGTGCTGCCGATGGCGAAGTACCTCGCGAGGATGGAGCAGCGCCGCCGGGCCAGGGAGGGCGTCCAGGAGACGATGGAGATCACCGAGCTGGTGGTCCTCAAGGAGATCCGGGACGAGCTGGTCGCCCAGCGTGCCCACCAGAACGGCCAGTACGGGCAGCCCGGGCAGACCGGCCAGCCCGGGTACGGGAACCAGGGCGGCCAGGGCGGCTACTCCGGTCACCCGGGTTCGGGGTACTAGCAGGTCAGATGTGGTGCGGCGGCTTCTCGTCGAGGAAGCGGGCCAGGTCGGCGGCGCTTCCGCCGGCGGGCGGCCGCTCGCCCCACCCGCGGTCGGTGTCGTCCGAGGACTGCTGGTCCAGCGGGTCGTCGAAGACGAGCCGGGGCCTGGGCTTCGCCGCGGGCGTGGCCCCGGGCCGGGAACCGGGCTGCGGGGACTGCGGGTCGGAGGCGGGGGCGGTGCTCATTCCTCCAGGGTACGGCCGCCCCCGGCCCCGCCCGGGGTCAGCTGGGGGCCTCGGCGCCCCGTCGGGCGGGGTACCCCCCCCACACGCCCCCGCCCCTGGCGGTTAAAACCCTGTACACCCCCACCGGACCGGGGTCGGCCCCAGGCGCGAACAAACCCGGGCGTGATAATAATCACGAATGGGC
>NZ_JBHYVA010000024.1:7238-14110 GCF_042750055.1 Streptomyces sp. NPDC059456 | reverse complement strand
CGGCGCCCGGGCGGGCGTAGAACCACCAGCACACGGCCAGGCAGGTGGCGTAGAAGCCGATGAACAGCCACAGCGCACTGGTGACGGCCATGGCCGCGAACATCGCGGGGATGAAGAAGAAGCCGTAGGCGGCGATGGCGGAGGAGAAGCCGGTGACGGCGCCCGCCTCCATCTCCGACTGCTTCATCGCCGCGGCCTGCGCCTCGGCGCCCTTCCCCTCGGCCTCCCGCATGTGCCGGTCCCGGAAGATCACGGGAATCTGCCGGAAGGTCGACCCATTACCCAGCCCGGAGAAGGCGAAGGCGGCGAGGAACCCGATGAAGAACGCCGGGAAGCTGCCCTGGCCGCCGCCCGAGGGCAGCGCGGAGATCACCACGATCAGGGCCGCAGCCATCCCGGCGAACGACAGCAGGGTGACCCTGGCTCCGCCGATCCGGTCGGAGAGCCATCCGCCGGCCCACCGCATGAGCGCGCCGGCGAACGGGCCGATCCAGGCGCAGGTGGTCGCCTGGTGGCCCTGCGCCTCGAAGTTGTTCTTGATCAGCAGGGGCAGTCCGGCGGCGAAGCCGATGAAGGACCCGAACGTGCCGACGTAGAGCCAGGTCATCAGCCAGTTGTGCTTGCGCCTGAAGATGATCTTCTGCCGGCTGAAGGGTGCCGCGGCCACCCTGAGGTCGTTCATCAGGAACCAGGCGAGCAGCGCCACGATCACCAGCAGCGGCACCCAGAGGAACGCGCCGTTCTGGAGCCAGATGTCGGTGTCGTTCTTCGCGTCGTGCTGCGGGCCGCCCGCCGGCGCGCCCAGCACGGCGGCGGTGACCACCAGCGGGGCGATCAGCTGCACCGCGCTCACGCCGAGGTTGCCGAGGCCTCCGTTGAGGCCGTTGGCGCTGCCCTTCTCCCGCTGGGGGAAGAAGAAGCCGATGTTCGCCATCGAGGCGGCGAAGTTCGCGCCGCCGATGCCGCAGACCGCCGCGATCAGCGCCAGCTCGCCGTAGGGGGTGCCGGTGTCCTGGAGCGCGAAGCCCAGCCACAGCATGGGTGCGACCAGGACGATCGTGCTGAACGCGGTGAACCTGCGCTCGCCGAAGTTCGGCCCGATGAAGGTGTACAGGATCCGGAAGGTGCCGCCGGTGATTCCGGGGATGGCGGTCAGCCAGAACAGCTGCGACTTCGAGAAGCCGAAGCCCACGTCGTTCAGCTTGACCACGGTGACCGACCAGACCTGCCAGACCACGAAGCCGAGCATCAGCGCCGGGATGGACACCCACAGGTTGCGCTGCGCCACCGCGCGGCCGGTGGACCGCCAGAACTCCTCGTCCTCGGGCCGCCAGTCGCCGATGGTGGCGCCCGGCTCATAGCTCTCGCGGCGGCGGGACCGCACCGGGGCCGGAGTCGGGGTGGGGGTGGGGGTGGGGGTGGGCGTGGGCGTCGGGACGGACATGGTCATCGGTCCTTCGGGTCGAGGAACCACAGTCCCAGCACCACGAGGAACGACAGGACCAGGAATCCCGCCCCCCACCAGGCCGTGCCGGTATTGCCCTCCATCCAGGCATTGACGGTCACCGTGAGCGCCCACAGCTGGCCGATCACGACGGTGAGGGCCAGCGTCAGACGCGCGTTGAGCTTCGAGGACCGCTCCGGCTCCTGCTCGCCGCCGGCGCCCGGGCCGGGACCGGTGTGCCGGATCCGCGGGTCGCCGTAGCCGCTGGTGGCGCGGATCTGCGGATACCGCTCCCGCACCGGCCGGTTCAGCCGCGGCCGGGCACTGCCCGGCCGGTAGTCCGGGCGCGGAGGCAGCGTGCCGTCGCTCATGTACGCCTGCTCCCGGTGGCGCGCTCCGCACCGGGACAGCCGAGCGCGCGGGCCGTCTCGGGGCGGGACTTCCCGAACTGCCGGCACAGGGCTTCCCGCGTCGGCTCTCCCGCCCGGGCGGTGGCCACGGCCCAGACACTGCCGTCGCTCTGCTCGGTCAGGAAGATCCTGGGGAGCGGACGCGGCGGCGGGCCGGCGGTCACCTCGCCGCTGCGGGCGTCGAAGACGCCCTCGTGGCAGGGGCAGTACAGCTCCCCGTCGGCGCCCCGGTCCTCGCGCCACAGCACGGCGCAGGCCAGGTGGGTGCAGACGGCGGAGTAGCCGACGAGGGAGCCGTCCGACAGCCGGACCGCCAGGGCCCGGTCCTCGTCACCGGGGAAGCGGAAGGCCACGGACTCGCCCGGCGCCAGGTGGTCGGTGACCTTCTTGGCCGGGGGCAGGCCCTCACTGTCGCCGTGCCGGTGCAGGATGCCGGTGGCGACGCCCAAGCCGCCGACGGCGAGGCCGCCGGAGACGGTCGCCACGATCCGCAGGTAGTCGCGGCGGGTGGTGAGGGAGTCGGCGCTGATCCGGTCGCGCAGCCGGTCGGCGGCGTCATCGCCCACCCGGTCCGGTCCCGCGGCGGGCGGCGGGGGCTCGGTGAGGCTCATCGGACATCCACTCCGTTGATCTCGACGACGGGCAGGCCGCCGGGGACGGGCCACTGGACCTTGTCGGCCGGTACGACCATCGCGACACCGGTGCTGACGACGACGTCGCCGAAGGCGAAGGAGTCGGCCACCTGGACACCGGGGCGCTCGGCCCGGAGCTCTTCGAGGGTTCCGTAGAAGAGGGCCCCGGTCGGGCAGACGGTGGCGCACATCGGGGCGAGGCCGTAGGCGGTGCGGTCGTAGCAGAGGTTGCACTTCATCTGGAGCTTCGCCTGGAGGTCGATCTTCGGGACGCCGAAGGGGCAGGCGTTGACGCAGTTGGCACAGCCGATGCAGCGCGTGGTGTCGGCCTGCTGGACCACGCCGTCGGCGGTCACGAGGATCGCGTCGGCGGGGCAGACCTCGGCGCAGGGTGCGACCGGGTCCTCGCAGTGCATGCAGACGGTCGGAAGGGAGGCGACGGACGTGCCGGGCTCGGGGTAGTCCAGGTGGATCATCGATTTGCCGCGGTGCGAGTCGCATTCGCGGCAGGCGGAGACGCAGGCCTGGCAGCCGATGCAGCGCCCCGGGTCGATGAAGATCGTGCGTCCCATCATGGCGGGGTCAGCTCCTCTCCGCCGTGCCACGGCCCTGCGGGGACGTGGGCGGCAGGGGGTCGGTGCGGGAGGCCTGCGCCTCCTGGTACGCCTCGTGGCCCGGGGCCATCGGCGGTGCGGGCACCTCGTCGACCTGCTCGGCGGCTTCGATGCGGGCGGCGCAGACCTTGTACTCGGGGATCTTCGAGCGGGGGTCGAGGGCGTCGATCGTCAGGGCGTTCGCGGCAGTCGGGACGGGCCAGTGGTACGGGATGAACACGGTGTCGGGCCGGATCGCCTCGGTGACCAGGGCCGGGAAGACCTCGCTGCCGCGGCGGGTGACCACCCGGACCGGGTCACCGTTCCTGAAGCCGTGCGAGGGGTGGACCTCCACCCAGGGGCGCGGGGTCTGCTCGACGAGGGCGCCCAGGCGGCGGGTCTGGTTGCCGGAGAGGAAGTGCGCGACGGTGCGGCCGGTGGTGAGGGAGAGGGGGAACTCTTCGGTGTAGGCGTCCATGGGCGGATGCCATTCCACGGCCTGGAGGTGGACCTTTCCGTCGGGGTGGTAGGTCCGGCCGTCCTCGAACAGCCGGGGTGTGCCCGGGTGCTCGGTGGACGGGCAGGGCCAGGCGATCCCGCCGGTCTCCTCCAGCCGGTCGTAGGTGATGCCGTAGTAGTCGTTGACCGTGCCCGCGGAGGCGATCCGCAGCTCCTCGAAGACCTCGCGGGAGCCGGGGAAGTCGAAGTGCTGACCGGCGCCGAGCCGCCGGGCCAGCTCGCAGATGACCCAGGTGTCGGTGCGCACCCCGGCGGGGGGCTCCTGCGCCTTGTTGTGCTTGACCACCCGGGCTTCGGCGTTGGCCATCACGCCCTCGTCCTCGGCCCAGGTGGTGACGGGGAAGACGACGTGGGCGTTGGCCGCCGTCTCGGAGAGGAAGAAGTCGAACTGGGCGTGGAACTCGGCGGTGTCGTAGCCGTCCTTGACCACCGCGTAGTGGGGGAGGGAGACGAACGGGTTGTTGCAGATGCCGATGAGACCGCGGATCTCCCCCCGCTGCATCTGCCAGACCATCTCCATCATGGAGGTGCCGGCGCCGGGGAGTTCGGATTCCTCGATGCCCCAGATCCGGCAGATCTGCGCCCGGTGCTCGGGGTTGGTGATGGAGCGGCCGCCAGGGAGGAGGTCGGACTTCTGGCCGTGCTCGCGGCCGCCCTGGCCGTTGCCCTGCCCGGTGATGGTGCCGTAGCCGGCTCCGGGCTTGCCGATGTTGCCGGTGGCGACGCACAGGTTGATGACGGAGAGGCAGTTCTCGACGCCCTGGGAGTGGTGTTCGATGCCGCGGGCGTGCCAGGCCATGGCCTTGCCCGCGCCGGCGAAGACGCGCGCGACCTGGACGATCTGCTCGGCGGGGACCCCGCAGATCTCGGCGGAGCGGGCGGGCGGGTACTGCGCGACGGTCGCCTTGACCTCGTCCCAGCCGGTGGTGTGGGCGGCGAGGTGGGCCTCGTCGGTCAGGCCCTCGGCGACGACCACGTGCAGGACGGCGTTGAAGAAGGCCGAGTCGGTGCCGGGCTTGATCGCGACGTGGATGTCGGCGGTGCGGGCGATGGCCGTCTCGCGCGGGTCGACGACGATCAGCGTGGCGCCCCGGTCCCGGGCGCCCCACAGGTACTGGGTCATCACGGGGAAGCACTCCCCGACGTTCGACCCGGCGATGAGCAGGCAGTCCGTGAGGAGGATGTCGGAGAAGGGGTTGCCGGCCCGGTCGATGCCGAAGGCGAGCTTGTTGGCGCCGGCGGCGCTGACCATGCACAGGCGGCCGTTGTAGTCGACGTGCTTGGTCTTGAGCGCGACCCGGGCGAACTTGCCGACCAGGTACGTCTTCTCGGAGAACAGGCTGGCGCCGCCGAGCAGCCCGAACGCGTCGTTCCCGTACGCGCCCTGGATGCGGCGGATCTCGGAGACCGTGAAGTCCAGGGCCTCGTCCCAGGAGCACTCCCGGAACTCCTCGTCCCGGGAGCGGCGCATCAGCGGCGCCGTCAGCCGGTCGGGGTGGTTGACCTGCTGGTACGCGTTGATGCCCTTGGGGCACAGCCGCATCCGGTTGATGTCGTGGTTGCGCGGCTCCACGCCGAAGACCTTGCCTCCGCGGTCCACCCGCAGGTACATCCCGCACTGCACCCCGCAGAAGCAGCAGTGGGTGGGGACGAGGGTCTCGCCGTTCTGGTCGGCGTGCCACCGGTCGGCCGGGATGCCGCCCGCGTCGCGGAAGTTGCGCGTGCCGGGCGGGGCGATCGAGGGGTCGAGGGGCAGCGGGTCCGTCCGGGCGGGGTCCGTCGGGGTCACTTGAAGCCCTTCTTGACGTGCGCGAGGTAGGCGTTGCCGCGCAGCACGCGCTTGCAGCGCGGGCAGTACTCGACGAAGGCGTTGAAGTCGAGCTTCAGGTCCTGCATGGTGTCGCGCAGGTTCTCGACGTACGGGGCGGTGTCGACGGGTTCGCCGCAGCGCTTGCAGGCGAAGACCTGTTCGTCCTGGCGGGCCGTGTACTTGAACAGCTGCATGCCGACGGCGGCGGGCCGCTGGACGATGTGGAAGAACTTCCCGAACGGGATGTAGATGAGGGTGAACACCACCGACACCATGTGCAGCAGCGCCAGGATCTCGTAGCCGCCGCCGTGCAGGAAGACCGACGAGAAGGTCAGCAGCAGCCCGGTCACCGAGATCACGATCAGGCAGATCAGCGGCAGCAGGTCGTAGGCGAAGCGCTGTCCGGTGATGGCGCCGCGGTCCTTCATCCGCCGCCACAGGAAGTACGAGGCCCCGGGGATCACGAGCACGGCGGCGACGTCCAGGCCGTGGAACATCAGCCAGCCGACGAGGTTCAGTGCGTTGAAGCCGAGGACCTCGAAGCCCCAGATCCGCATCTCGTAGCCGGGTCCGGAACCGCTGTCCGAGGTGAAGGTGAACCAGCCCCAGGTCAGCGGGAAGGTGATGGCGGCGGCCAGCAGGCAGCCCCAGAAGATCAGCTGGTGGGCGGCCCAGCGGGCGCGCGAGCGGGCGCCGAGGAACTTCTGGAAGCCGAGGTAGGTGGCGGTCATCCGGGGCAGGGCGGTGGGGGCCTTGCGGAAGTTGGCGGCGGAGAAGAAGCTGCCGAAGCCCTTCTTGAGCAGGCGCCGGGCGCCGGGCGCGGAGACCCACACCGTGTACCGGTAGGCGATGCCGAAGGCGAGGAAGACGGTGGCGACGGCGTACGGCAGCAGTGCGGAGTCGAAGTCGCGCAGGAGCCGGCTGCCGAGCACGATCGCGGCGACGAGCAGCAGCGAGACGACCGCTCCGGCGAGCGTGGCCCGTGCGGTGACGGACGGTCCGACGGGCGGGAGGGTTCCGCCCGTCGCCGGGCCGCTCGCAGCCGCGGGCCCGGACGGGGGCGGGGGCGGCTCCGCGGCGAGGACTTCTGAGGGCTCGGACACAGCACCACGCTAGGTGGTATGTACCGGTTGAGCCCGTCGTGGCGTATTTGCGTGTGCGCTGGACGGGTGAGCACCCCGACGACCCGAACGGCTCGGACGGCCGTCGGGCCCTGCGCCTCGAAGACCGCCCCGGCCTGCGCGGGCTGCCCCGGCGTGGGCGCTGGGGTGTCGTGCAGCGTGAACGGCGTGCCGAGCTCCCGCCACCTGCCCTCCCCCGGCGGGGTGGAAGGGCCGGGCAGGACGGTCATGGCAGGCACCCCTCGAGCCGTGGTCCGGCGTTTCTCCGTCCCGGTCGGCGATGCTTGGCGTGGGGGGGGGGGCGCGGTGGTGGGCGGCGCCGGCGCGCCCCCGCCGCGCGCGG
>NZ_JBHYVA010000024.1:0-7228 GCF_042750055.1 Streptomyces sp. NPDC059456 | reverse complement strand
CTTCGCGCTGTCGCGCCCCCCCGCGGCGCGGGGGGGGGCGGGTTGCGGCGGGGGGGGGGGGGGTGGGGGGGGGGGGGGGCGCGGGGGGGCCGGCCCCCGCCCCCCCCCCCCCCACGGCCCGTGCGCGGGGCCGGGGGTTCGGTCAGGGGGTCCGCGGCAGCGCCGGCCGCGCGCCTCGCCTGCCGGCCGGCGTGCGGCTGCTGTGCTGACGGTATGACGTACGTACCGATGACCTCCCGCAGCCGGGACGAGGACCACCGGGCCTCGACCCCGCTGGAGCTGTTCTTCGACCTCTGCTTCGTCGTGGCGGTGGCGCAGGCCGGCCGGCAGCTGGTCCACGCGCTCGCCGAGGGCCACGTCGGCGCCGGCATCACCGGCTACCTGTTCGTGTTCTTCGGCGTGTGGTGGGCGTGGATGAACTTCACCTGGTTCGCCTCCGCCTACGACGTCGACGACGTGCCGTACCGGATCGCGACCCTCGTGCAGATCGCCGGTGTGCTCATCTACTCGGCCGGGATCCCGCGCGCCTTCAACGACAACGACTGGACCATCGCCGTCCTCGGCTACGTGGTGATGCGGCTCGCGCTCACCGTGCAGTGGCTGCGCGCCGCCGCCGGGGAGCGGGGTCCGGCCCGGCGCTGTGCGCTCACGTACGCGGCGGGGCTGCTGGTGTGCCAGGCCGGCTGGGTGGCGCTCCTCGCCGCCCCCGAGCACGCCCGCCGATGGCTGTTCCTGGTGCTGGTCGTCGCGGAGCTGCTGGTCCCGATGCTCGCCGAGCGCAGCTACCAGACCCAATGGCATCCGCACCACATCGCCGAGCGGTACGGCCTGTTCACCATCATCGTGCTCGGCGAGACCATCGCCGCCAGCACGGTCGCGGTCCAGTCGGCGATCGACGAGCACGAGGCGCTGGGCGAGCTGCTGCCGATCGCCGCGGGTGGCCTGCTGCTGGTCTTCGCGGCGTGGTGGATCTACTTCGCGGTCCCCGCGCACGACCGGCTGCAGAGCAATCGCGAGGCCATCCCGTGGGGGTACGGGCACTTCGTGATCTTCGCGTCGGCCGCGGCCATCGGGGCCGGGATCGAGGTGGCGATCGAGCAGGCGGTCGGCAAGGCCCACGTCTCGACCCTGTCCGCGAACCTCTCGGTGACCGTGCCGGCGGCGCTGTTCCTGGCCTTCGTGTGGCTGCTGCACTCCCGCCACTTCAAGCACGGCACGGCCCAGCAACTGGTGCTGCCGCTGTCCGCGCTGGCGATCCTCGCCTGCGCCTGGACCGGCGCGCAGGCGGTGCTGTGGGCCGGGCTGGTCGCCGCGGCCACCGTCGCGGTGGGCGTGACCTTGGTGCACCGGGAGCGTTCTGGTGCGTGAGGACGGCGGACGGCGCCGGCCGAGGCGGCCACGGCGAGCGCGCCGGCGACAGGGAGAAGAAACGATGAAGGTCCCGGTACAGCGGTACGCGGACACGGGCTCGGCGGTGGCGGAGTACGGGGAGCTCGCCGACCCGGCGTTCTGGCAGCAGCCCCCGGCTGCGCGGCTGGCGGCATTCGCCCGGCTGCGGGCACTGGACTCCCCGGTCTACGTGCCCGAGGGGAAGGGCCGCGGACACTGGGCCCTCGTACGGCACGCGGACGTGCAGGAGGCGAGCCGGCTCCCCAAGGTGTTCGCGAGCGCGCCCGGGGTGACCACGCCCGAGCCGGCCCGGTGGGTGCGGGCGCTGTTCGGGGACTCGATGGTGAACCTGGACGGCGCGGACCACGCACAGCTGCGGAAGATCGTGCAGCGGGCGTTCACGCCGCGGCTGCTGGCGGCGGCCGAGGAGGACATCCACGCGGTGGCCGCCCGGATCGTGGACGACGTACTGGCGGACGAACCCGACGAGTTCGTCTCGGCCGTGTCCTCCCGGCTGCCCCTCGAAGTCATCTGCAACATGATGGGCATCCCGGAGCGCCACCGCGCCGAGATCGCCGACCGGGTCAACCACGCTTCGGAGAACATCGGCGTCGAGCGGGGCCTGGCCGCACGGCTGCGGATGCCCGGCCGCGGGCTGCGGGCCCTGGCCAGGATGCAGCGGATGGTCGCGGGCATCGGGCGGGAACGGCGCAAGAACCCGACCGGCGACCTGATCTCGGCCCTGGTCCGCGCGGACGTGGACGGCCAGGCGCTGAACGCACGCCAGCTGGGGGCGTTCTTCTCGCTGCTGATGGTGGCCGGGGTGGAGACCACCCGCAACGCGATCACGCACGGGCTGACCCTGCTGACCGACCACCCGGCGCAACGGGACCTGCTGCTCGGCGACTTCGAGACGTACGCGGACGGCGCGGTCGACGAGATGATCCGGCACTCGACGCCGATCATCCAGTTCCGCCGGACGGTGACCGCCGAACACACGCTGGGCGGGCACCTGTTCCGGCCCGGCGACAAGGTGGTGCTGTACTACGCCTCCGCCAACCGTGACGAGGCGGTCTTCCCCGATCCGGACGCCTTCGACATCACCCGCTCGCCCAATCCGCACCTCGGCTTCGGCGGCGGCGGCCCGCACTTCTGCCTGGGCGCCCACCTGGCCCGGGTGGAGATGAAGGCCCTGTTCCGGGAACTGCTGACCCGGCCGGTCGGGCTGCGGGCGGTGGGCCTGCCGGACCTGGCGGGTTCGAACTTCGACAACCGGGTCCGCTCGCTGCGCTTCGCCTTCGAGCGCCCGTAGCGCGGGGCCGGCCCGGGGAACCGGCCGCCGGGCGGGCTGGGGGCCCGGCGGCCGGAGCGCGGGCGTGCTCGCGCGGGGCGGCCCTGCTACTGGAGGCGCCGGACCGCGAGGACGCAGTGCGCGCTGCCCGTGAGCACGGCCTCGTCCCCCGCGAACTCCTGGAGGGTCTTCGGCTCGACCGGCCGGCCCGGGACGGCCTCGGGCCAGGCGCGCGTGGCGAACAGGAAGTAGGCCTGGCCGCTCTCGGTCGCCGCGGCGACCCACTCGTCGGGGGCGGTGCAGGTCGCGTTCAGCCCCGGCAGGGTCAGCCCGACCTGGTTGTCCGCCAGCACGATCTGGACCGGGAACGCGGCCGGGTTGCGGGTGCCGTCCATGACCACGTCACCGATGGGCAGGCCGATCTCCTCCAGCAGCCCGCGGGCGGCCTGCTCGCCCGCCTCCCGCCCCTGCGGTCCGTCGCCGAGGGTGTAGGCGAGCAGGTACGGGATGTCGTGGCCCTCGGAGGGGTCGCCGATCCACGCGAGCACCGAAAGGGTGCCGAGCAGGGACCGGTCGATTTCGGCTTGAGTTGAAGTCATGCGCCGCACCCTAGTGCTCTCCCACCCGAGCGTTTCACGGCCTTTCACCCGGGCGGGCTAGACCGCCCAGAATCCCTCTCCGGAATTCGCCTGCATGTTCGCGTCCTGATACTGGAGACGCACGATGCGCGTCTTTTCCGGGATTTCGAACACCACCCATCCCTCGGCCCGCTCACCGACGGCGAGGGAATCGAAGACGAGCGGTTTGCCGGTGGTCAGTTCACCGGTCGGCACCACCGGGAATCGGCCTCCCGCGCCGTCGTACGCCCACATGCTCCCGAGGGCCCCGTACGAGGCGCCGCCGACGTTGACGAACGACATCGAGGCGGCCACCCAGCGCTTGCCCGCGGGCGGCGCGTAGTTCTTCTCCACGCTGACCGCGGGGTCCACGTACGCATTGAGCACGACTTGGAGGTGCCGGCCCACCTGGCGGCCGCGCACCCGTACGGAGTCGCCCACGTGGGCATCCTTCGAGGCGGCCCGGTCCGCCCCGGGGGCGGGCTCCTCCCCGGCGCCGGGGACGCCGTCGTCCACCGGGACGGCCGGAGCCGCGGCGGGGGCGAGCGCCGCCCCCTCGGGGGCGCCGGAGCAGGCCGTGGCACCGAGCAGCAGGAAGGGCAGGAGGGCAGCGGCGAGGACGGAAGCGGACTGGCGCATGCGCGATCCCTTCGGGGACCTTCGGAGACGTATTCCGGCCAGTCTCACGCGCCCGAGCGGGCAATTGCACACACCGACACGAGTGTGCGGAGGGAGTTGCCCGCCATCTGCCAGCACAATGCGTTTCGGCGCTTTTGTGCCAAGCCACCCCTCATGGAGGATTCATGCGAGTTTCCACCCGCCGCGCTGCCGTGACGGTGCTTTCCGCGCTGGCCGTGGCCGGCGTGTTCACGGCGCCCGCCGATGCCCGCTCCCACGGCGGTGAGATTTCCGTACAGGAATTCGGTCACCTCTCCGCGGACGGTCACGTCACCCTTTTCGGGACCTACTCGTGCGCGCCCTCGTCACCCCGTGGAGTGCAAATCCAGGTCACGCTCGTCCAGGACGGGAGCCGGCTGGGCTTCGGCGGCGAGGAGGCCGTCTGCGACGGCGGGCAGCACGACTGGTCGGCGAGCGCCTCGCTGCGCATGACGCCCGGCGTGCACGCGGGTGCGGCCGCTGCGCAGGCCCGCCTCCAGAGCGCGAACCTGGGCACGGCGATGACCTTGCGGGTGTCGTACCTGGCCGAGGCGGAGCGGGACATCGTGCTGGAGGAGAAGTACCGCTGAGCCGTACTCCCGGGCCGGCGGCCGCCGCTACCGGCAGGCGGGGGCAGCGCCGGTCATCGACATGAAGGCGACGGTCCGGCAGGCCGGGTCGGGGTGCGGGTGCCCGGTCGCCCGGTCCACGGCCGTCGGCACCCCGACGGCGAGCAGGAGCAGTGCGAGCAGAGCGGTCGTGGCGCCCTTGCCCGGCCGCTTGTTCAGCCGGTGCACGGCGGGATCCGTCCGGCTGAGGTGGTCCTGGTGGTCCTTTCCATGGACCGCATCATCACTCCGGCCCCCGCAGGCCACAACTCGGCGTGACCATCCGCTCACCCAACCGGTGCACCGGCCGCTCGAACCCGCCCCTCGGACCCGCCCCTGCGGCCCGCCCCTGCGGCCCGTCGCTCGGCCCGTCCTCACACCGGCCGGTCGCCCGCGCTCCGCACGCTGCCCGCGACGTCGAACTCGCACCACACGGCCTTGCCGTCGCCCCGGGACTCCACTCCCCAGTGCGTGGCCAGCGCATCGACCAGCAGCAGACCGCGCCCCGTGGTGGCGGCCTCCCCCGGCGTGCGCCGGCGCGGCCAGACGCTGGACCGGTCCTTCACCCACAACCGGATCCGCCGGACCGGCTCCGGCAGCACCTCCATGGTCAGCACCGCCCCGCCGTCCGTGTGCAGCAGGGCGTTGACCAGCAGTTCCCCGGCGGCCAGTTCCACGTCGTCGGCGAGGTCCGGCATGCCCCAGTCGCGCAGCGCCTGACGCAGGGCGTACCGGGCCTCCGAGAGGCCCTCCGGGTCCGCCTGGTGGATGTACTGGTGGATCCGCGGTGCCCGGTGGGTGCCCGGGTCGGGGGCGCGCCGCAGCACCAGCAGCGCCACGTCGTCGCCGGAGCCCCAGCGTTCCCAGAGCCGGTCCGAGAGGTGGTCGGCGAGCGCCCCGGCTTCCTGGGGGCCGCTGCGCACGGCGTGGGCGAGGGCCTCCATGCCCTGGGTGATGGCGGTGCCGGGCTCTTCCACCAGGCCGTCGGTGCACAGCACCAGCGTCTCCCCGGGGACCAGGTCGAGCCGGGTCTCCGGGAAGTCCTCCTGCTCGAACACCGAGGCCAGTCCGAGCGGCAGTCCGCCGCGCACGTTGGGCCAGCCGGTACGCCCGTCCGTGTGCCGGATCAGCGGCCCGAGATGGCCGGCGCGGACCGCGCGGACGCCACCGGTCTCCAGGTCCACCTGTGCGTACATGCAGGTCGCGAAGCGTTCCGTGTCCAGTTCGGCGAGGAAGCGCGAGGCCCGGGCCAGCACGGTGGAC
Organism: Streptomyces sp. NPDC059456; assembly: GCF_042750055.1. Taxonomy (NCBI): domain Bacteria; kingdom Bacillati; phylum Actinomycetota; class Actinomycetes; order Kitasatosporales; family Streptomycetaceae; genus Streptomyces; species Streptomyces sp. NPDC059456. The sequence goes on along the minus strand of NZ_JBHYVA010000024.1, from coordinate 1,403 downwards.
GGCGGATGCCCCTCCCCCGCGTACGCCCGCAGCGCGATGCGCAGCTGGCCCATGACCGCCGCCGCGTGCGTGTCGTGGCCCTGTACGTCGCCCACGACGATGCCGACCCGGTCGCGGGGCAGCGCGATCACGTCGTACCAGTCCCCGCCGACCTCCCGGCCGCTCCACGCGGAGTGGTAGCGCACCGCGATCTCCCCGCCGCTGATCTCCGGGATCCGGCGCGGCAGCATGGAGGCCTGGAGGCTGGTGGCGAACTCCCGTTCCTGGTCGAACAGGAGCGCCCGCTGGAGGGACTGCGCCACGATGCCGGCCAGGCCCAGGCACAGGTTGCGCTCCTCCGGGCTGAAGTCGGTGCGCCGCCGGTAGAACAGGACGAGGCCGCCGATGGCCTTGGCCTGCGCGATCAGCGGCAGATAGGCGGCGGCGTCGAAGCGGATCCGGCTGAGGTAGTCCGCGAGCAGCGGGAACTCGCCGGCCAGATCGGTCAGGGCGGTGACGAAGCGCGCCTTGCGGGTGAGCACCGTCTGCGAGAGCGGCAGCGAGCCGTCCAGCCGGGTGAACCGCCGCTCGCCGAGGATCTCCAGCGACTCCCCGCTCAACGCGATGATCTTGATGGTGCCGTTCTCCACCAGCCCCAGGGCGAGCCCGTCCGCGCCGAGCCGCTCCAGTGCGCCCGCGCCGGTCAGTGTGGCCGTGACGTCGTCGACCGTCACCGCCCGCGACAGGGCCTCCGTCGTGCGCTGCACGATCGTGGCCTGCTGGGCCCGCGCCGACTCCAGCTTCCGCAGGATGGTGGCGTGCGCGAGCTCCGCCGTGGCGTCCCGCACGATCCCGACGATGCGCACGGCCTGCCCGTCGGCGTCCCGCAGGATCCGGCCCTGCGTGTGCGTCCACTGGTCGACGCCGTCGCGCCGCTGCACCGTGAAGTACGAGCCGTACGTCTCCGCGCCGCCATCCAGCGCGGCCGTCGTGGAATCCGCCAGCCGCGCGCCGTCGTCGGCGGGGATCCGCAGCCCCAGCCCTTCGGGGGTGCCGTCGAACTCCTCCCGTTCGAGGTCGAAGACCACGAGCCCGGACTCGTCCAGCATCAGTGTCCCGGCGGCCAGGTCCCACTCGAAGCTGCCCATGCCGTTCAGCGCGAGCCGGTCCGCGGGCCCGATCACGGGGTCCCGGTGGCCCTGCCCGGATCTGTCGCGCTCCGCCGCTGCCAAGAGACACACCACCTAACGGCCGGGCCAGCACGGCTGGGAGATCAGCCGCTCCCACTCCTCGTCAGGATGCCCCGGAAGGGTGCGCCCGGCCTCCTGCCAGCGCCTGACGAGGGAGAGGTAGATCGTCGGCTGGTCCGGCGCCGCGTACCCGGCGGGGGCGTACGGGGAGGGGGTCCGGGCCGCGGCGTTCCC
>NZ_JBHYVA010000023.1:15481-29572 GCF_042750055.1 Streptomyces sp. NPDC059456 | reverse complement strand
GCGCGGGGGCGGGGCGGGGCCGGGGCTGCGCGGCAGCGGGACGGCAGCGGGGCGGGCCCAGCCAGCCCGGGATCGGATGGCCCGCGGGGCAGGTCCCGCGCCACCCGGCCCCCGGCTCGACCGACAACCGGTACGCCGCCCTCGGCAGCAGCAGCCCCGCCGCCGCGCCGTAGGCGACCGCGGCAACGACGATCACGACCAGCCCCATCCGCCGAAGGTAGGCGCAGACACCGGCACCCGCATGGGCCCGGGGGCCCAACCGCCCCTACCCTGGCGGCCATGACCACCAGCAACGGCCTGCTCCTCCTCGGGCCGGGGCGGGCGCCGGTGCCGCTGGAGATCGCGGCGTCCTACCGGGCCCGGACCCGCGGGCTCCTCGGCCGCGACGGCATCCCCGGCGCCGCCCTGCTCCTCACCCCGGCCGGGAGCGTGCACACGTTCCGGATGCGGTTCGCGATCGACGTGGCGTACCTCGACCGGCGGCTGCGCGTCATCGCCCTGACCACGATGGTCCCGGGCCGGCTCGGGCTGCCCCGGCTCCGGTCCCGGCACGTCCTGGAGGCCGAGGCGGGGGCCATGGCGGCCTGGGGCCTGCGGGTCGGCTCGCAGTTGGGCATCACCGCCCCCGAAGGGCCGGGCGCCCGTCCCGGCCACGGCTAGGCCGCGCGCCGCCCCGGCGGTAGGTTGGGGCGGTTGAGCTGGGGTCTCAGGGGAGCGGCATGACGGAGAACGCGCGGATCAAGGCGCTGGAGCAGATCATGCCGGCGACGCACGGTGCCGACGAGGACGTCGACTGGCCTGCGGCCGAGGCCGTTTGGCGGACCCGGTTCCCGGCCGATTTCATCGCCTTCATGGGCCGCTTCGGCGCGGGCTCCATCAACGGCGAGGCCAGCATCCTCCTTCCGCTGCCCAAGCCCGGGCTCCAGTGGGATCCGGCCGAGATGGCCGAGGAGACCGCCAACGCCCGTCAGCTCTGGGAGGCGGAGGGCGGCCGGGCGGCCTTCGACGTGGACCCCGAGTCGATCATCGCGTGGGGGGTGACCGGCGGCTCGGACATCCTGTGCTGGCTCACGACCGACGCCGATCCGGACCGCTGGCCCGTCCTGGTGGTCGGCCGGCACACCGCGGACTCCTTCGCGGTCTACCCGTACGGCATGGCCGAGTTCCTGTTCCGGCTGTGCTCCGACGAGTTCGACGTGAGCCCGGTCAGCATCACCTTCTGGGACGGCGGGCACCTCAGCTTCGTGCACTGGCGCAAGGCCCAGCGGCGCTGGCAGGAGGGCCGCAACCCGGAGACGGGCGAGCCCGACCCGTACGCCGGCGAGTTCGCCGACTGACCTGATCCGCACCCCTCGACCCGTTCCGCGGAGCCAATGGGCCGGAATCGGGCTTTTCGGCATGTCTACGCGCGTCCGATTTGTTGATCACATATCGGAAAACACCAGCCGGAAAAGTCGCACTTGGAGCATTGCCCACAAGTTCCGCCCCAATGGAACCAACCGCCCCCGCACAGGAGAGAATTCCGGCCAACGGGCCATGGACGGACACCCCGGCCCGGAGCAACTCATAAGCAGTAACGGGAATCAAAAGAAATTCAGAGGAATACACCCGTGCGACGAAGAATCTTCGGGGCGGGCGCGACCGCGGTCGTGCTCGGTCTGCTGATCCCGCTGTCCGGATGCGGCGGTTCAGGAAACAGCGCAGGTGACAGCGGCACACTGCGCCTGGTCGCCGCCGAATACGGAGACAACCAGGCCACCAGTTCCAAAGCCTTCTGGGACAAGGTGACGGCCGATTTCACCAAAACCAATCCCGGCATCAAGGTCGAGGTCGAGCTCCTGCCCTGGGCCGACATCGACCGCGAGGTCTCCCGTATGGTCAAGGCCGGCAATGCGCCGGACATGGCTCTGATGGGCTCGTACTCGGACTTCGCGGCGCAGGGCAAACTCTATTCGGCGGACGAACTCCTGTCGGTGACCGCCGAGGCGAACTTCCTCCAGCCGCTGGCCGAGGCCGGTTCGGTCGGCAACACCCTGTACGGCCTGCCCTGGGTGGCGAGCAGCCGGCTCCTCTTCTACAACCAGGGCCTCCTCAAGCAGGCCGGGGTCGGCGAGCCGAAGACCTGGTCCGACCTGAAGTCCGCCGCCAAGGCGCTCAAGGACAAGGGCGTGAAGTACCCGTACGCCCTGCCCCTGGGCCCGGAGGAGGCGCACGCCGAGGCGATGATCTGGGAGCTGAGCAACGGCGGCGGCTACGTCGACAGCGGCGGCAACTACAACCTGGCCTCCGACCAGAACATCCAGACCTTCCGCTGGCTGAAGGACAACCTCGTCGGCGCCGGCCTGACCGGGCCCGTCCCGCCGTCGCAGCTGAACCGCGCCGACGCCTTCGCCGCCTTCGTGCGCGGTGAGGTCGGCATGCTGAACGGCTACCCGCAACTCCTGCACGAGGCACGGGCCAAGGGCATCGACGTCCGCACCGCGCCCATGCCCGTGTCGGACACCATCGGCGCCGGGGAGACCCCGCCGGCCGTGGGCGTCGCCGACTGGATGATGGCGTTCAAGCAGAACGGCAGGCGCACCGAGATCGGCAAGTTCCTGGACTTCATCTACCAGGACAAGAACCTGACGGACTTCGCGGGCCGTTACCACCTGCTGCCGTCGACCGTCTCCGCCTCCCGCACCCCGTCCGGCGGCGGCCTCGACAACAACGACCAGTTCTTCCTGACGGCCCTGCGCGGTGCGCAGCTGTACCCGGTGAACGACCCGTCGTGGGTGACGGTCAGCGACACCATCAAGCGCAGCATCGGCCGGGCCGTGGAACCGGGCGGCGACCCGAAGAAGGTGCTGGAGGAGATCGCCGCCAAGGCGAACGAGGAGACCAAGAAGAAGCACTGACCGTTCGGCGCCAACTACGGCTACGGCTACGGCTCCCGCTCCCGCTCCGAACCCAGAATGCCGAACATCCCGTCCGACACGGGACTTTCGCCCCTGCCGCATCCCATCCCGTGCGGCAGAATGGCTGCCACGGCTCTTGATCCAAGGCCGCGGACCAGTCGCCCGCCGAGCGCCCACAAGGTGCGCAGGGCGGCCGGCCCTTCCCTTTCCCCGCTTCCGCGCTTCCGCGTCCGCTGCGCTCCGCCGGTTTCCGGGTCAGACCTTGCCGTTCTCCGTGGAGAACGCCGTCCGGTACCGCTCGCAGCCGGAGTCCCAGGGCAGCGTGCCCGTGAGCGTCCCGTAGCCCGAGCGGGTGACCGACCACTCCACCGTGTACTCGCCCGTGTCGCAGGCGATCCGCTTTCCGCCCGGGAGCCTGACGCGTCCCGTCGCCGGCTGTCCGGTCAGCTCCTTGTGCACCTCGGCCGCCTTGGCGTGGTCCGACGAGCGCCGCAGTACGGCGTGCACGACGATCGGGTGCTTGCCGTCCTTGGTGGTCACGGCCTTCTTCACCAGCGTCGAGTCCGACACCGCCCAGCCGAAGTCGAACGAGGGCTGCCACGCCAGGGTCTTGGGGTCGGCGGTCTTCCGCTCGTACTCGGGGGCGCCCGGGGGACCGGGGCGGGTGACCGTCTTGTACTGCACTCCGGGATAGAAGCGGAACTGCCCTTCCACCTTGTGCATGTCGTCCTTGGTCCACTGCGACTTCATGTTCTTCTCGCCGCCGGACGGGTCCTGGAGGTACGTGCCGTCCGCCGCGGTGGCGGCCCGGCCGAGAGCGGGGAGGGCCGCCACGGCGGCGACGGCGAAGGCGAGAGCGGCGGTGCGGGTGCGCTTCATGCCCGGTCCAACGGGGGCCCTCCGCGGGCCGGAACGAGGCCGGGGGCGCTTTCACCCGTACGGGATGGGCACACCGGAATATCCCATGATCATCTTCCGTTCCCCGGGAGGACGCGACGGTGCGGAACGGACTGGGGAGGCCCCGGATGAGCGTGAGTGCGAACGTGAGGGTGAACGGCACGGTGGCGGCGGGCTGGGAGCCCGTGCGCGCGGAGTTCGAGGCGTTCGTCGCGGCCGAGGCGCACTCCCCCGAGGCCCAGCTGGCGGTGTACCGGGACGGCCGCCGCGTGGTCGACCTGTGGGCCGGCGAGGACACCGACGGCGCCACCCTGAGCGGGGTCTACTCGATCAGCAAGGGCGCCGCGCACCTGGTGGTCGCGCTGCTCGTGCAGGACGGCGTACTGGACCTGGAGCGCCCGGTGTCGGCGTACTGGCCGGAGTTCACCGGCGGCGGCAAGGAGCGTCTGACGGTGCGGCAGCTGGTCTCGCACCAGTCCGGGCTGATCAACACAACCGAGGGCTTCGACTACGCCGAGCTCGCGGACGACGCGCTGGTCGCGGCACGGCTGGCCGTGCAGGAGCCGTACTGGGAGCCCGGGACGGCGTACGGGTACCACGCCCTGGTGATCGGCGCGCTGACCGGCGAGGTGGTCCGGCGGGTCACCGGCAGGTCCCTCCAGGAGGTGTTCGAGGAGCGGATCCGGGCCCCGTACGGGCTGGACCTGTACCTGGGCCTGCCCGAGGAGCTGGAGGGGCGCTGGAAGCCGGTCCTGGACATGCTGCCGACGCCGGAGCAGCTGGCCGCCCGGACGGCGGGCGCCCCGCTCCCGGAGCTGCTGCCGGTCGCCTTCAACGCGCACCGCGGGACGCCGACGGACCTGGTGGCGTACGCCAACCACCCGAAGGTGAAGGCCCTGGGCCCGGCATCGGCCGGCGGCATCGGCACGGCGCGCGCGGTCGCCGCCCTGTACGCGGCGGCGATCAGCGAGGTGGAGGGCCGGCCCGCGCTGCTGGAACCGCGGACGGCGGCCGAGTTCGCGCGGCCCCACACCCCGGGCGAGGACCGGGTGACCGCGGAGACGGACCACTTCGGGCTGGGCTTCGAGCGGCAGCACGCGGTGGGCCCGCGGGCCTTCGGGCACAGCGGCGCGGCGGGCGGCCTGGGCTGGGCGGACCCGGCGACGGGGATCGCGTACGGGTACACGCGCCGCCGGTTCGGATTCCCGGGCGGGGCCGCCCCCGAGAACGGCCGCCTGGCGGCGGCGGTCCTGCGGGCGGCGGCGCGGCAGGACGGCGCGGGTCAGGCCTGACCGGTCTCGAAGCGGCTGATGCGCCCGTCGCCGTTGGTGGCGAACCGCCAGGCGGTGCGCATCTCGCCCCAGGTGTCGTTGCGGTAGCTGACGACGAGGGAGCGGCCGCCGTCGGCCTCGGCCTCGACGTCCATGTGGCCGGCGGAGGACCAGATCTCCTTCTCGGCCCACTGGTCGAGGTCGCGGTCCGAGCCGTCGTCGGACATGGTGGCGCCCTCGGTGAGGACGGCACGGAAGGCGTCCCGGTCCCCCGCGTTGACGGCGGTGACGAAGGCGCGGACGGCGGGGTCGGTCAGCTGGCTCGACGGGATCACGGGGGCCTCCTGGGCTGTCGTACGGGCTGCATGCGGGCTGCGTGCGGACTGCGTACGGGACGGGTGCGCGGCTGGTGCCGGACGGGTGGGGCTGCGTGCAGGGCTCTGTGCGCGACCAGGGAACACCGCGTGCGGCGCCGGTGCGGCGACCCTCACCCGTTCGCCACCGGACGGCGTGTCAGGAGGCGTCGGGGGCCGTGCGCACGGGGAATCCGGTGGGGCGGCCCTGCTGCTTCAGCCAGGCCAGCACCTGGTCGAGGGCCTCGACGGTCTGCGCGCGGTTGCCGCCGCCGTCGTGGAAGAGGACCGTCGGGCCGTTGCGGATCTCGTTCTTGACCGCGTTGACGATGGCGGCGACGCCCGGCTTGCCGAAGTCCTTGGTGTCGACGTTCCACCCGAGCGGGCGCATGCCGTTCGCGGCGGCGATGCGGCGGCTGTCGGGGGTGAACGCGCCGCCGGGGGCGCGGTAGTACTCCACCTTGGCGCCGCCGCCCGCCGCGTCCTCGATCATCTTCTTCGCGTCCAGGATCTGCTTCTGCTGGTAGGCGACGGGCTTCTTGTCCATGGCCGTGTCGTGGTCCGCGGTGTGGTCGCAGAGCCGGTGGCCGGCGGCGACGACGCGCTTGACCACGTCGGGGTGGGCCCTGGCCTGCGGCCCGATCATGCAGAAGGTCGCCTTCACGTCGTACTTCTTCAGCACGGCGAGGACCCGGGGGGTCCACTGCGGGTCGGGGCCGTCGTCGATGGTGATGTTGACGGCGTTGCCTCCGCTCTCGGAGGCGTGGGCTATGCCGTCGGGTATCCCCGAGTGCGCCGAGCCGCCCGCGCCTTGGGCCGCGCCGCCCTTCGAGCCGTCGTCCCCGCCCTCGCCGCGGTGCGAGCCGTCGTCCTTGCCCTCGCCGCCTTCGCCGCCCGCGGCGCCGTCGTCCGTACCGGCGCCGTCGTCCTTGCCGGCGGCCTCGCCGCCGCCGGGCCGGAGCGCCGCGTTCCCCTGGCCCTGCCGTCCGTGCCCCGGTTCGACGAGGGCCGTCACGCCCCACGCCGTCCCGGCGACGGCGACGGCCGCCGCCACGACGACCACCCCTGCGCGGACGCCGCCCTGCCCGTTCGTGCGCGTCGTGAAGCCCATGAACCGTCCCCTCCCCAACCGCTTTTGCCTGCGCTCTGTCCTCCAGGACGACCCGTGACGCGGAGGAGGTTCCCGCCGGTTCCCCCGTAAAATTCATCCCGTGGGATCTTGATCCTTGGTCGTCCCGATTTCGCCCCCATGCGAAACAGGACGAAACCACAACAACGCCTGTAACCGCTTCGGCGCATGCAAAAACCCGGCCCCGGCGGAAAATCCCCCGGGGCCGGGCTGGCTGCGCCGTACGCGTCAGTGCGAGAAGGACTCGGCCGGAGCCGGAACCGCCTTGCCGTCCGCCGCTCCCGCGGCCTGGGGGCCCGCACCGCGCAGCGGGACCTCCTTGACGAACCAGGCGGCCGCGAAGCCCAGTACGGCGATGAACGCGCCGAGCAGGAACGCGGAGTGCGTACCGGCGGCGACCGCGTGCTGGTAGGCGTCGCGCACCGCCTCCGGCAGCTTCGCCAGGCTGGCGGCGTCGAGCTGCGCGGAGCCGGCGGCCTGGGCGGCCTGCGGGCCGAGGCGCTCGCTCATGGTGTCCGTGACCCGGCTGGTGAACAGCGAGCCCATCAGGGCGACGCCGAACGAGCCGCCGAGCGTGCGGAAGAGGGTGGCCGAGGAGGACGCGACGCCCATGTCCTTCATGTCCACGCTGTTCTGCGCGACCAGCATGGTGATCTGCATCAGGAAGCCGAGGCCGGCGCCGAGGACGGCCATGTAGACGCCCGAGATCAGCCGGGTGGTGTCCGTGTCCATCGTGGCCAGCAGGTACATGCCGATGACCATCAGCCCGCCGCCGATGATGGGGAACATCTTGTACTTGCCGCTGCTGGTGGTGATCCGGCCCGCGATCAGCGAGACGACCATCATCGACAGGAGCATCGGCAGCAGCAGCAGGCCGGAGTTGGTGGCGGAGGCGCCCTGGACCGACTGCTGGAAGAGCGGGAGGTAGAGCACTCCGCCGAACATCGCGAAGCCGACGAGGAAGCCGATGACCGACATGAGCGTGAAGTTGCGGCTGCGGAAGATGTGCAGCGGCATGACGGGCTCGGCGGCCCTGGTCTCGGCGAAGAGGAAGGCGGCGATCGACACGATGCCGACGACGATCAGGCCGATGATCTCCGCGGAGCCCCAGGCGTACTCGGTGCCGCCCCAGGTCGTGACCAGCACGGTCGAGGTGATGGCGATGGTCAGCAGCGCGGCACCCAGGTAGTCGATCTTGCCCTGGGCCTTCTTCTTCGGCAGGTGCAGGACGGCGGTGACCATCGCGAGCGCGACGGCACCGAGCGGCAGGTTGATGTAGAAGGACCAGCGCCAGCCCATGTGGTCGGTGATGGTGCCGCCGACCAGCGGTCCGCCGATCATGGCGAGGGCCATCACGCCGGCCATCATGCCCTGGTACTTGCCGCGTTCACGGGGCGGGATCAGGTCACCGATGATCGCCATGACACCGACCATCAGACCGCCGGCGCCCAGGCCCTGGACGGCGCGGAAGCCGATCAGCTGACCCATGTCCTGGGCCATGCCGCTGAGCGCGGAGCCGATCAGGAAGATGACGATGGAGGTGAGGAAGGAGCCCTTCCGCCCGTACATGTCGCCGAGCTTGCCCCAGATGGGGGTGGAGGCCGCGGTGGCCAGCGTGTACGCGGTGACCACCCAGGAGAGGTGCTCCAGACCACCGAGTTCGCCGACGATCGTCGGCATCGCGGTACCGATGATCATGTTGTCCAGCATGGCCAGGAGCATTGCGATCATGAGGGCCATGAGGACGACACGGACGCTGCGCGGCTTCACCTCCTCGGAGACCTCTGCCGTCTTTATGTTTTCAGCCATGTCCACTCCCCGTTTACCCACCTGCTCCGGGCCCTTACTTGCCGCCCGGCTAGTTCACTACACTAGGGGAAGGTAGACCCGTAACTAGCCGGGCGTCAAGTAAGCAATATTGGGGAGAGCCATGTCCAGCAGCAGTCCGCAGGCGCGCCGCGGCAACACGCGTCAGCGCATCCAGGACATCGCACTGGAGCTCTTCGCCGAGCAGGGGTACGAGAAGACGTCGCTGCGCGAGATCGCGGAGCGGCTGGAGGTCACGAAGGCGGCGCTGTACTACCACTTCAAGACCAAGGAAGACATCATCATCAGCGTTTTCGAGGACCTGACCAGGCCGATCGACGAGCTGATCGAGTGGGCGCAGCAGCAGCCGCCGACGCTGGACACCAAGCGCGAGGTGCTGCGGCGCTACAGCGAGGCGATGGCGGCGGGCGCGCCGCTGTACCGCTTCATGCAGGAGAACCAGGCGACGATGCGCGAGCTGAGCATCGGCGAGACGGTGAAGCGCCGGCTGTTCACCCTGGTCGAACTGCTCCGCACGGAGGACGGACCGCTGGCGGACCAGGTCCGCTGCGTGAGCGCCCTGTTCACCCTGCACGCGGGAATGATGTTCCTCCAGCACGTGGAGGGCGACCCGGAGGAGACCCGGCTGGCGGCCCTCGAAGTCGCCACGGACCTCATCACGCAGGCCCACCAGACCCACTGACGGCCGACCGGCCGGGCGCCGGCCCGACCCGGGGCGGCCCGGCGGGACTTGAGTGCGCCGCGAACCGGCCCGTGACGGCCCTCGAGCCCCTCACGTCACCCGATCCGGGGGTTTGCGGGACGGTTCGCTACTCTCCGTAATCGAATCGGCTACCTTCGGTGAAGAGCGCCATCCGGACCGGCCGCACGGCGCCCGAGCGAAGGACACCGTCATGCCATCCCGCACCAGGTCGGCCCTGGTGAGCGCGCTCGCCCTGCTGGCGCTCACCGCCGCTCCGGCGCCTGCCACAGCCGCGCCGCTTCCCGTCCCCCTCGACTACACCGCCCTCGGCGACTCCTACAGCGCCGGCGCCTTCGTCCGCCCCTGGGCCACCGATGACGGCTGCGGCCGTTCCGCCTCCAGTTACCCCCGGCAGAGCGCCCACCGCCTCAACCTGCGCCTGACCGACGTCACCTGTTCCGCCGCCGAGGTCAGAGCCGGGGTCCTGGAGCCACAGACCGAGCTGGCCGGCCCCCCGTCCGTACCCCCCAGGTCCGGCTGGGCACCGCGGCCGGCCCAGATCAAGGCCGTCACCGCCGCCACCGATCTCGTGACCCTCGGCATCGGCGGCAACTCGGTCGGGTTCGTCGAGATCGTCAAGAAGTGCGTCGAGCAGGGCATGGCGGCCTTCGGGATCGGCAGCCCCTGCTCCACCCACTACACGCGGGGTCCCGGAGCGGCTCCGCTGAACGGCAGGTTCACCGCCCTGGAGGCTGACTTCGCGACCACCCTCAAGGAGATCCGGACCCGCGCGCCCCACGCCAAGGTCGCGGTCGTCGGCTATCCGGCCGTCGTCGCGGACCGCGCCGGCTGCTCGTTCGGCTCGTGGCGACAGCTCGGCACCGTCACCAAGGGGGACATGTCCTTCCTCGACACCCTGGAGCGCCGGGTCAACACCGTCCTGCGCAGCCAGGCCGAGCGGGCCGGCGCCGTCTACGTCGACACGTACGCCTCCAGCACCGGGCACGGCGTCTGCGCGGGCAAGGACCAGCGGTGGATGTACGGGATCAAGGACGACCTGACCGGCTCCGGCACCCAGGGCGACCCGCCCTCCCGGCTGTGCCGGCTGGTCCCCGGCGACGGGGAGGCGTGCACGGTCCTGCACCCCAACCTCCGCGGCGCCACCCACCAGGCCGACCTGGTCACCCGGGCCCTGACGGGACTGGGAGCCGCCCGCAGATGAAGCTCACCCGGCCGGCGGCCGGTCCGCGGAGCGGATGAAGGCGGCGAGGGAGTCGGCGTAGCGCTCCGGATGGGTGAGGTGGGGGACGTGGCCGTCCTCCTCCAGCGTCCGCATCCGCGCCCGACCGAGCGCGGTGGCGAGCTTGCCGACGATCACCGGGAACCACGGCGGGCTCTCACTGCCGAAGGTCAGCAGGGCGGGGCCCTGGTAGCCGCAGAGCCCGGCGAGGTCGATGCGCGACCAGTCCGGGTCGGCCATCTCGTCGGCGAACGTGGAGGCGTTGGCGGCGAACGTCTCGCGGACCCGCTCCGGCAACTGCTCCCAGCCACCCGGCCCGATGGCGACGTCGTCCACGAACCGCTGCGCGCCGGCCCGGTCCTCACCGGCCCGCAGGGCCGCGAGGACGCCGTCGAGGGCGGCTTCCATGGCCCGCATCAGCAGGCGCAGTTCGCGGTCCTCGTCGCCCACGACGTCCATGAGCGGCGGCTCGTGTGCGGTCAGCGTGCGCAGCAGTTCGGGGCGGCGGGAGGCGAGGCCGAGCGCGGTCGAAGCCCCGAAGGAGTTCCCTGCCACGTGGGCCGGCGCGCCGAGGAGCTCGATGAGCGAGGCGAGGTCGTCCTCGTCCTGCCGCCGGCTGCCCCGGACCGGCGGACAGTCGCTCCGGCTGTGGCCGCGCCGGTCGTAGACCAGCACCCGGAACGACTGCGCGAGGCGGGGCACCACGCGCCGCCAGGTTTCGTGGTCGACCCACGAGCCGTGGACGAGGACCAGGGGTTCTCCCTCGCCCACGACCTCGTAGTGCAGGTCCGCTCCGTTCACCCGAACCCGTGCCATGCCGAGTCTCCTCACCTGGGGCCGCGAGGGGGCCCGAGCGCCCGCGCACAGACATACCGCGGGCCGGCGCACGGCACACCTGGCGACGGTTCAGACGAGGCGGCGGTCCTCGGCGCTGATCGGGACGTCGTTGATGCTGGCCTCACGGCGGCGCATCAGCCCGTTGTCGTCGAACTCCCACTGCTCGTTGCCGTGGCTGCGCCACCACTGGCCGGCGGTGTCGTGCCACTCGTACTCGAAACGGACGGAGATGCGGTTGCCGGTGTACGCCCACAGCTCCTTGCGGAGGCGGTAGTCGAGCTCGCGCTCCCACTTCTCGGCGAGGAACGCCCGGATCTCGGCGCGGCCGGCGAGGAAGCGGTCGCGGTTCCGCCAGACCGAGTCCTCGGTGTAGGCGAGGGCGACGCGCTCGGGATCGCGGCTGTTCCACGCGTCCTCCGCGGCCTGGACCTTGGCCAGGGCGGATTCCTCGGTGAACGGCGGCACGGGCCGGCGCACGGCGGGGGGGGGGGGGGGCCGGGGGGGGGGCTGGGGCACGTTATGGGCGAACATCGTTGGGTGGTGGTAACGCATGGTGACAACCCTGTTAAAAACCCAAGCCCGACTATAGAGAACGACCGTTCTCAAAGCAAGCGGTTCTGGGTTACGCTGCCGTCATGAACGACGAAGAGGCCCGCACCCGGCTGCTGGACGCGGCGGAGGCGCTGTTCTACGCCGAGGGCATCCAGGCCGTCGGCATGGACCGCATCCGCAGCACGTCGGAAGTGCCGCTCAAGCGGCTCTACAAGATCTTCCCGGCCAAGGAGGCCCTGGTCACGGCCTACCTCGAACGCCGCGACCAGCGCTGGACGGCAAGTCTGCGCGGCGCGGTGGCGCAGGCCGCCGACCCGGCCGGGGCGATCGAGGCGGTCTTCGACTGGCTGGCGCGCTGGTTCTCGGAGCCGGACTTCCGGGGCTGCGCGTTCCTGACCGCGCACGGCGAACTGGGCACCGGCCCCGCCGGGGTGCTGGACGTCGTACGCCGCCACAAGTCGGAGCTGCGGGAACTGCTGGCGGAACTCGCCGGCCCCGGGCAGGAGGACCTGGCGGACCAGCTGCTGATCCTGGTCGAGGGCGCGACGGCAGTGGCCGCCCTGTCCCCCGGCCCGGAACCGGCCCACCACGCCCGACGGGCGGCATCAACCCTGCTCGCAGCCACGGCCCGACAGCCCCGGCACCTCGACGCGGCGGGCACCACGCCCTGACCCCGACGCACCCAAGCGGGCCGCCGGGCCACGCCGCCGGACCAGGCCGGTCCGCGCCGCCAGGGGCTAGCTGCCGCCGGCGGCGGTGCTGCGGGGGAAGGTGATCTCGACGCGGCGGTTCTTCTTGCGGCCTTCCTCGGTGCTGTTGTCGGCGATCGGGTAGTCCTCGCTGTACCCCCGGACGTCGTAGATGACGCCGGGGGCGGTGACGGTCTTGGCGAGTTCGGCCTGGACGGCGTCGGCGCGCTGCTTCGAGAGCTCCTGGCCGTGCTCGTAACTGCCCTGGTCGTCGGTGAACCCGAAGACCCGGACGCGGGTCGCCTTCTGGGAGTTGATCTCGTTGGCGATGGCCTGGATCCGGGCGGCTGCCTGGGCGTTGAAGACGGCGCTGTTCTCCGGGAAGAGGACCTCGGACTGCAGGGCCATCATCACGGACTGATTGGTCTCCTGCCGCCGCTGCTCACCACCGAGGTCCTCGACGACCTCGGCGATGTCGAGCACCTTGATCGGAGCCAGGGTCCCGCCCTGGGGGATCTTCAGCCCGGGCGCATTGGAGTCGATGGGCACGGGCGCGGCGGCGGAGGGTTCGGTGCCGGGGGGCACGGACGGCTTGACGTCATCGGCGTGGGCGCTCGCCGCGCCGATGAACTGAGCCCCGGCGATGACGAGACCGGCGACGGCTGTCGCGGCGGAGACGCGGTGGCGTTTATTCATGGGGTCACCCGGAGATTTTGATGGTGGCCGTGGCGAAGGTGGGGAGGCTCATCTCGACCTCCGTGGTGGCTGCCGGTGGCGCCGGGAACTGCGCGAAGAAGGGTACGGACTGCCCGGCTTCGATGATGGCCAGGCCGGTGGTGCACAAGCACCTGCCATCCGTGTCCCGGAGCACGTAGTAGCGCTTCTTCCCGGCCTTGTCGACCAAGGTGACGCCCGCCACCGAAACACCGCTGGAGTTGAGTTCATTGCCGCGCCATGGGGCCGTGTTGACGTAGGGAGCGGTTCCGGTGTTCTTCAACTGGCCTTCCAGGGTGAGGAACCCGCCGGCGTCCCGTGCCGCCTTGTTGATGGTCAGGGTCATGCCTGTTTCACCGTTGACCGTGGCGAGCACTTCCGTCGGCGTGGGCTTGGGGCTGCCGTTCGGCGCCTGCGCCGCGGGCGAGTCCCCTTGGGACTTCGACGACGGGTCCTGAGGCGCCTTGGGCTTGTTGTCGTCTCCCCCACCGCACCCCGTCGCCGCGATCGCCAAGAGGACCGCAACTGCGGCAGCCGCTCCCCCGCGGACCTTTGCCGAGTGCCGAGTGCTCATCTATGCAGCTTCCTTAATCTCGCGTACGTGTCAGTCGACCAGTCGAACCGTGAAGAGCGCCCTCGCCAGCTTGGTCAGCGGGCCCGGCTTCGCCGGGTCCAAGGCGAGAGGCTTCCCATCGCAGACGAAGGTGACGCCTGCCGCTCCCGGAGAAGGGCTCGTACTGGGCGTCGGACCCGGCGTCTGGGTGGGTGGGGCGGGATCCTGAGCCGACTTCAGGGAACACCGGGGCTTGATGAGCGCCTTGGCCGTGGCCCTGCCGTGAGTTCCCTCGGTACCCGGGACGACCGACTTCCCGACCGTCCCGTTCGTGGGGAGCCGCCCCCGGGGGGAGGGGGGGGCCGCGGCGGCCGCCGCCCGCGGGGGGTTGCGGGGGGGGGATAGAACGGCGGGTTTGGGCCCCCCCGGGCCCGGGAGGAAGGGACCCAC
>NZ_JBHYVA010000023.1:0-15471 GCF_042750055.1 Streptomyces sp. NPDC059456 | reverse complement strand
TTGTGGCGCAGCCGTTGTGTTTCTCTCCGGCCCCGCGCGCACACCCAGACCCCGCCGCTCCCCTGCTCACCCCCCCCCCCGCCCCCCCCCCGGGGATCGCTGCTGCGCACTCCGCCGTGGCGTCGTTCAGGGCGGCGAACTCGTCGGCCTTTTGGCACGCCCCGTTCCCGGTGAGAAGGTCACCATCGACGAGCTTCTCCCAGTCGGCGGGCTTGAGGCCGAGCAAGTCGAGCCCCAGAAAGGCGCTGTCCCTGGCTTCGCCGGCAGCGGCAAGGGCCGCTGCGTCAGCGGCTCCTTGCGCATTGCTGCGTGTAACGCCCGCCTGACCCACGACGAAGAAGGCCAAAGCCGCGAAGAGCAGGCCGACCACCGCGACCGCGTAGATCGGGAATGCCTGCCCGCGATCGTCCCGAAGCCCGCGTCGGCTCACTTCCCCGCGGTGATACTCGCGACTGCACCCGTGATTTTCGTGGTGATGGCCTGGCCGATGCCCGTGCCGATGATGGCGCCGATGATCACCACCACCACCAGGATGATGCCCAGGTATTCGAAGGCCGTCTGGCCGCGGTCGGGGGTGGTTCGGGTGTAGCGGGTTCGGATCCTTGCCAGGGTGTTCTGCAACATGGGGGTTCCCTCCCGGGCCGGTGCCGCTGTTGGTTTGCGGACCGTACGGGGAGTCACCGGTGATAACCAAGGGTCCCGGGGCCCAATTACGGACCCACTGCGCACTCCGTCTACCCATGGCCGGACACCCCCGGACGGGCCGTTCCCAGCCAGCGGGCTATCGCCTCGCTGCGGCTCGTGCTCTGGAGCTTCGCGAAGATGCGGTTGATGTGGTTCTTGACCGTCTTCTCGCTGATGAAGCAGGTGGCCGCGATCTGCTGGTTGCTCATCCCGGACGCGATCAGATCCATGATCTCCACCTCCCTCGAACTCAGGCCGAAGAGAACCGAGTTGTGAAGCCTCTCGGAAGAGCGTGCCACATTTCGTTGCGGTTGCGAAGAGGTGCGGAGGTTCGCGAGGAGTGCGCTCGCCGCCGTCGTCGTGAAGTGGGCCCGGCCCTCGCGGACGTCGCGGACCGCGCGGACCAGGTCCTCCGGCGTGAATTCGCCGTGGACCAGGTAGCCGCCCGCGCCCAGGAGCAGCGCCTCGCGGACGATGTCCGCCTCCTGGCTGTACGTCAGCATCATTACGGGCGCCAGCTGTACGAGGTGCGGCAGGGCCGAGATGCCGTCGACGCCCGGCATGCGGACGTCCAGCAGGATCACGTCGGGGGCGTGCCGCCGGGTCAGGCTCAGGGCCTCGTGGCCGTCGGCCGCCTGGGCCACGACCTCCATGTCCTGCGCCGTTGCCAGGAGGGACGCCAGGCCCGCCCGTACCACCGGGTTGTCGTCCGCGATCAGGACGCGGAGCGCGGTCACGGGCCGTCCTCCCCCGTGAGGGCCGCCAGCGGGAGGTCCAGGCGGACGAGGGTGCCGGGGCCGTCCAGGCGGGCTCCGACGTGGACGCGGGCGCCGATGGCCGCCGCGCGTTCCGTGATGCCGAGCAGCCCGAAGCGGCCGTTGCGGTGCAGGGCGTCCGGGGGGAGGCCTCGGCCGTCGTCCTCGATGCCGAGGGTGAGCCCGGTGGTGTCCGCGGCTGCCGAGACCGTGACGCGGGTGGCTCCCGCGTGCCGGCGGGCGTTCTCCAGGGCCTCCGAGGCGACCGCGAGCAGGTGGTGCGCCACCGGGGCGGGGAGCGGCGGGAGCGCCCCCGACGTGCGCAGTTCCGCACCCGCCGCATCCGCGGCACGGCGCAGCTCGCCCAGGAGGCAGACCCCGGGGGCCTCGGCCTCGCTGCGCAGGCCGGTCAGCAGTGCGCGGGATTCCGCCGCCGCCCGGCGGGCCGCGCCGGACAGCAGGTCGGCCTGCCGGCGCAGGGCCGCCGGGTCGGTGGTGCGGGCGAGGGCGTCCGCCGTCAGGGCCAGGCCGTGCAGGGTCTTGGACACCGAGTCGTGCATCTCGCGGGCCAGGTGGTCCCGTTCGGCGCGGACCGCCTCGGCGACCGCCAGCCGGGCCCGGGTCTCCGTCAGGGCCTGGCTCGCCGAGCCGAAGCGGAAGAGGAGGTCCCGCAGCGAGGCTCCGGCCGCGCCCGCCAGGAGGCACAGCGCGGGCAGGGTCGGTCCGCCGGCGAGGGCGGCGACCGCGACCGCGGCCAGGGCCGCGTAGAGCGCCGAGCCGCGCCATCCGTGGACCAGCCCGGCCAGCAGGGGCGTACAGAGCACGGCGAAGCCGAGGGGCGATCGCGGGGTCGCCGTGACCAGCAGCAGCCCGCAGCAGGCGAGGTCGGGGGCCAGCAGCCAGCGGTGGCGCAGCAGCAGCGGGCCGAAGCGCTGCCAGTCGCGGAAGAGTACGTACGAGAGCATGAAGGTGAGCAGGATCGCGCCGGCCACGAGGTACGTGGGCCCGCCGCGGGCCGTGCGGCCCAGGGCGAGCGGCGCGCCCAGGGCGATCATCACCATCCGGAACGCGAAGACGCGGCGGCACAGGGCCTGGAGGGCGTTGGTCTGGAGGGTGAGGGAGGGTGTGGTCCGCCGGCCGCGTGGGGAGCGTCCCACGGGCAGGGCGGCCCGGACGTGGAGGACGGCCATGGCTCATCCGCCTCCGAGCATCGCGCCGAAGTCGACGTCGGCGCCGTACACGAAGCCGCACACGAGCAGGATCAGCGTGCCGGGCAGCATGAACATCGTGACCGCGAAGGTGGCTTTGGGGACGGCCCGGGCCGCTCGCCGCCGGGCGTTCTGGGCGTCCGTGCGGCGCATGTCCTCGGCGATCGCGATCAGCGTTTCGACGATCGGCGAGCCCAGCTCCTCGCCCTGCTGGAGCGCGGTCACGAACTGCGCGACCTGCTCGGAGTCGTTGCGCCGGCGCAGTTCGTCGAAGGCCTGGCGGCGGCTGACGCCCATGTCCATCTGCTGGAGGGTGATGCGGACCTCGTCGGACCAGGGGCCCTCGTACTTGGCGGCGACCCGTTCCAGCGCCTGCCGGAAGCCGAGCCCGGCGCTCACCACGACCGCCAGCACGTCGAGGAAGTCCGGCAGGGTCCGCTCGATGTGGTCGCGGCGGACCCGGATCGCCGACCAGAGGCCGACCTCGATCCAGAAGAGGCCGAAGGCGACCATCAGCAGCGCGGGTACGAGCTGCCCGTTGATCAGCATCGAGAAGGCGCCGAGGGCGCCGAGGAATCCGTAGACCGCGCGGCGTGCGGCGTACCGGTCGATGGTCAGGCCGGCCGGGTTGCCCGCCATGTCGATCTGGCGGCGCTTGCGGGCGACCCGGTTCGGGCCCATGAGGCGCAGGACCAGCGGCGCCCAGCGGATGCCGAGCCGGTCGACGGCCGAGCCGACGGCGGTCGTACGGGTGGCTCCGACCTCCAGGGCGAGCGCGAGGTCGCTCGGCAGTCTGGTGTCGGCGCGGTAGAGGCGGATGCCGTGGAAGACGCCGAACACCGACACCCCCAGCAGCAGGGCCAGCAGCAGAGCGGTCATGTCCGTCGCCCCCTCACACGTCGATCTTCGAGAGGCGGCGGATCAGGACGAATCCCAGGGTGAAGAGCCCGATCGCCACCAGTACCGCCGTCTGGCCGATGAACGCGCCGGTCATCCGGTCCAGCGCGCCCGGCATCATCATGTTGACCAGCAGCAGCGAGCCGAGCCCGATGGCCGGTACGAGGTAGGCCGTCACGGTGACCTGGGACAGCTGGGTGCGGATCTCGCGCCGCGTCTCCTTGCGCTGCTCCAGCGTCACGGTCAGGTTGCGCAGGCTGCCGACGAGCGCGCCGCCCGCCCGCGCGGACAGGACGAGGGTGGAGACGAGGACGACCAGCTCCCGGGACGGCAGCCGTTGCGCGATCTCGCCGAGCGACTCCTCGATGGAGTGGCCGACGGCGAGGCGGTCGGCGACGCGCGCGAGCTCCTCGCCGGCCGGTGCCTCCAGTTCCTCGGCCGCTATGGCGATGGCCGTCCGCAGGGCCAGTCCGGCCTGGGTGGCGTTGGCGAGGATGCGGGCGAGTTCGGGGAGCTGGTTGATGAAGCGCTCGGTGCGCCGGGCCCGCTGCCAGTTGAGGAAGGCGTCGGCCGCCCACAGGCCGATCAGGCCGGCCACCGGGCCGAAGAACGGCGCCAGGAAGCTGGCCGCGACGAGCCACACGCCGGCGACCGACATCAGCATGTAGACGAAGAACTCGCCGGGGGTGAGGTCGAGGCCGGTCACGGCCAGCTTCACCTCGATCCGCTTGCCGAGCGCGGTCTTGCGCAGGCGCCGGTCCACGCCGGGGAAGCGGCGCCTGCGGCCCGCCGGCGGCGGCGCTCCGTCCGTGGCGAGGCGTTCGATGAGCGCGGCGCGCTGGGCGCGGCCGGCGGCGTAGGCGTGGGCGCCGGCGATCACGAGGACGCCGGCCAGCAGCGTGGCGCCGAGGGTGAGGAGGACGAATGGGTTCACGGGGCGGTCCGGGTGATGCGGGTGGCGAGCCGGTCGTCGGACAGGGCGACCCCGAAGGCCTGCGGGATCGGCTGGTTGTTCATGTAGAGGCGGTCCGCGATCCGGCGGGGCAGCGGGAAGTACTCGAAGCGGCCGTGGACGCGGCCGTCGGGGCCCATGGGCTGGGCGGCGAACCGGCAGACGGTGGTGATGCGGAAGGGTTCCCGGCCGTGCGAGTCGAGGATGGAGATCTCGGTGACGCGGCGCGAGCCGTCGCCGAAGCGGGTCAGCTGGACGACCACGTTCACCGCGCTGTTGATCTGGTCCTGGAGGGCTTCGAAGGGGACTTCCACCTCGGACATCGAGGCGAGGGTCTGCAGGCGCATCAGGGCGTCCTCGGCGCTGTTCGCGTGGACGGTGGCCAGGGAGCCGTCGTGGCCGGTCGACATCGCCTGGAGCATGTCGAGGGTCTCGCCGCCGCGGACCTCGCCGACGATGATGCGGTCGGGGCGCATGCGCAGGGAGTTGCGTACGAGGTCGCGGATGGTGATCCGGCCCTTGCCCTCCACGTTCGCCGGGCGGGATTCGAGGCGGATGACGTGCGCCTGCTGGAGCTGGAGTTCCGCCGAGTCCTCGATGGTGATGATCCGCTCGCCCTCCGGGATCAGTCCGGAGAGGGCGTTGAGGAGGGTGGTCTTCCCGGTGCCGGTGGCGCCCGACACGATGACGTTCATCTTCGCCTGGACCAGGCCGGACAGCAGCAGGAGCATCTGTTCGTCCAGCGAGCCGAGGCCGATCATCTCGTGCAGGGTGAACGCGCGCGGGAAGCGCCGGATCGTGAGGGTGGCCCCGGTCAGGGACAGCGGCGGGATGATCACGTTGACGCGTTCGCCGCTGGGCAGGCGGGCGTCGACCATCGGATTGGCCTCGTCGACACGGCGGTTGACGGTGGAGACGATCCGCTCGATGGTCTGCATCAGCTGGTCGTGCGAGGCGAAGCGCAGGGGCAGCTGTTCCACCCGGCCGGCCCGTTCGACGAAGATCTGGTCCGGGCCGTTGACCATGATCTCGGAGATCGAGGCGTCTTCGAGGAGCGGTTCGAGCACGCCGAGGCCGAGCGCCTCGTCCACGACCCGGCGGATCAGCTGCGCCCGCTCGACGGTGGACAGGACCGGGCCCTCGCGGCTGATGATGTGCCCGAGGACGCGCTCCAGCCGGGCCCGCCGCTCGGCGGGGGCGAGCGCCGACATCTCGGCGAGGTCGATCTCCTCCAGCAGTTTGGCCCGGTACGCGGAGACCAGCCGGCCGTCCTCGCGGGGACCGTGCCGGTCGTCGGGGGTGTTGACCCGGGAACGCAGGCTCATGGACGGGCTCCGCTCGGGTCGTCGTCGGGCATGACGGCAGTGGCCGTGGCCGGGTCGATGGACAGGCCGGGCACGATGGACTTGATCGGGATCGAGACCCTCGCGGTGACCGCGTCGGGGCCCTTGGAGATCTTGACGCTGGGGTCGAGGCCGGAGCTGACGGCGGCCGTCCCCGCCGCCGCCCCGGAGCCCGGGTTGCGGGCCTCCACGCGTGCGGCGGTGCGGGCGGCGGTCTCGGCCTGCTGGTGGACGTAGCCGACCCAGCCGAGCTGGATCCCGCACAGCGCGACGAACAGCAGGACGGGGATGAACCCGATGTACTCCAGGGCCACTTGACCCCGGTCCCGGCCCTGAATCCGGTCCCCGCCCCGAATCCGGTCACGGCCCTGAAGCCGGTCCCGGCCCCGGTCGTCCCGGGCCCGGGCGTCGGAGCGGATGCGCCGCCGGTGTCCCATGTCAGCCCGCCTCCTTTTCCATCGCCGCGCCGCCCGTGCCCGTGATCCCGCCGAAGTTCAGGCCGGGGTAGAGGACGGGGATCTTGAGCGTGACCCTCGCCTTGTAGACGTCGCCGGACGCACCGCACGAGGCCGTCATGCCCCACGCGCCGCCGATGTGCTTGCCCGCGGCGCTCTCGCAGGCCCCGCCGCCGTGGACGGCCCCCGCCCGGGCCGCCTCGTCCGCCGCGTTGCCCGCCAGGGAGAACGCGTACCCGATCAGCACGCACTCCCACACCGCGGCCACGAGCAGCAGGATCAGCGGCACCATGCCGACGAACTCGACCGCCACCTGGCCGCGGTCACCCCGGGCCGCGCCCCGGACGGGTCTGCGCGCGGGCATCCGTCAGCCCTCCCGGCCGCGGCGCAGCCAGGGGCCGGCCGCGCGGGCCACCGCTCCGGGAGCCCGTACGGCGAGGGCCGCGCCCGGGGTCCCCGAGCCGGCGGCCTCGGGTTCCGCCGTGGCCGCAGGTGTCAGCAGGCCGAGTTCGCCGGCCAGCGTCCACAGCGCCTGCTTGACGCTGGAGCGGTTGTCGAGGTCCTGCACCCGGCCCGCGTCGACCACCGCCTGGAGCTCCTTGAAGGCGGCCGGGACCGGGGTCCGGGTGGCCCGGGTCTTGGTGATCTTCTCGATCAGCGCGGGCTGGATCTCCGTGTGCTTGCTCCAGCGGTTGACCACCATGGCGGTGTCCTCCGCCTTGCGGACCTGGAGCCGTTCCCACATCCGGACCAGGCGCTTGGCGGCCCGGACGCAGACCACGTCGGGGGTGGTGACCAGGACGGCCACGTCCGCCGATTCCACCGCCGCCGCGTTCGCGCCGGTGACCTGGGTGCCGCAGTCGATGACGACGAGCTCGTACCGGCTGCGCAGGGCGGCGACGATGTGCCGGGCGGCGCGTTCGTCGACCTCCTCGCCGCGTTCGCCGTCGGCCGGGGCCAGCAGCAGTGCCAGCCCGGTCCGGTCGTCGTAGACGGCGTCCTGGAGCACCCGCGGCGAGATGTCCTGGATGCCGGCGAGGTCGGCGATGGAGCGGCGGAACTGCACGTCGAGGTACGAGCCGACGTCGCCGGCCTGGAGGTCCATGTCGACCAGGGCGGTGCGCCGTCCCGAGGCGGCCGCGGCGAGCGCGAACTGCACGGCGGTGAAGGTGGTGCCGACGCCGCCCTTGGCTCCGGTGACCGTGACCACCTTGCCGCCGGTGCCGGCGAACACGTCGGCTCCGCGGCCCAGGTGGCGGCGTACCCCCACGGACCACTGGGCGGCGGCCTGGACGCGGGCGGCGAGTTCCTCGTACGCGAGCGGCAGCCCGATCAGACCGCGCGCCCCGGAGTCCATGGCGGCCGAGAACAGCGCCGGGCCGGCGTCCGAGGACACCAGCACCACACCCACCGCCGGGAAGCGGAGCGCGACCTCGCGGATGAGGTCGAGGGCGGGCACCGGGCCGATCCGCTCGTGGACGAGGACCACCTCGGGCAGTTCGTCGATGGACTCGGCGGCCAGCCGCCCCAGGGTGTCCAGGAGCGAGGTGGAGTCGGGGACCGGGGCGCCCGGCTCGGCGGCCGGGAGCTGGCTGAGGAGGGTGGAGATGGCGCGGGCGGCGTCCGGGTCGCCGGCCGCGGGGAGGATTCGGGTGGTCATCCGGGCCTCACTTGTCCCCGTCGAGGGTGTACGTGCGGTCGCCCGCTCCGGGCGCGGAGTCGGTACCGGGGGCCACCAGGGCCAGGCGTACGTGCTCCGCGAAGGACTCGGCGTAGGCGACGCGCTGGGTGTCCTTGGTGTTCAGGGCGAAGGTGATCGGGACCGCCTCGGCGGGGCCCTTCTTGTCGCTGTCCTTGTCGAGCGCGGTGAGCTTGCCGACGTTCAGGACGCGGGCGTTGGCCACGATGATCACCGAGCGCGAGGGCTCGGTGTCCTTGGCGCCCTTGAAGGTGGCGATGATGTTGACCTTGGCTCCGGAGTAGATCTTCCCGGCCACACCGGTCGCCGCGTCGATCATGATGGCGATCTCCTGCTCCCCGGGCTGGAGCTGCGGCTTGTCGACGAACATGCCCGCCTGGAGCAGCGATCCCTTGCGCAGGGTGGTGAGCGTGATCTTGTCCTTGAGCTGGCCGAGGTCGGTGACGGCGGTGTCGGACAGCCAGCGCTTGGGGATGGGGACTTCCTCGAACTGGCCCGGCGACAGCGGGCTGTACGGCGCGATGTCGCCCTTGGCGCGGTAGGCGACGACCTCGGCCCCGACCTTGGAATTGACGTCGCCGATCACCACGAGGACCCCGCCGAACGCCGCGAGGGCGCACAGGACCGACAGGAGCAGCAGGATGACGCCGCGGCGCTGGCGTGAGTTCATGTGCCGTACTACCTCGCCGTTCTTCGATCGTTCGGGGCGGTCAGTGTCTTGGTCCGGGGGCGCCGGAGAAGGCCGGGGGCGTCGTCCGGCCCCCGTTCCCGGCCGGCGGCGGTGCGGCCAGCGGCGCGGCGCAGAATCCGCACCGGTCGCCGATGAGTTCGAGGCCGCACCAGTGGCACTGCTCGCGCCGGACGGAGGCGACGAGCTGGTAGAGCACGGCGGGGTCCGGGATGGCGGCGGCGAACTCCACGAGTTTCGGCGTGGCCCACCAGGCGGACGAGTCGGCCGGGAGCGGGTTCTCCATCACGCCCTGGACCCGCCAGGCGGGGGCGAGTTCGGCCGCGACCCAGTCGGAGGCGAGCTGGCCGCGCGCGAAGGTGAGGTGGGTGGCGAACGCGGGGCCGGGCGGCAGCCCGGCACTCCCGCCGTGCGCGCCCCCGCCGTGCGCGCCCCCGCCGTGGGCTCCGCCACCATGGGCTCCGCCACCGTGGGACCGCCCGCCGTGCGCCCGGCCGCCGTGCGCCCGGCCGCCGTGGGCTCCGCCGGAGCCGGTCAGTTTGACCAGGTGCGGGGCCGGGTGGGCCAGGACGGCGAACTGTGCGTTCGGCGACCACGAGCGGGCGTGCGCCTTCAGGCTGACGGGCACCCGGTCCAGTTTGGCGACGGAGCCCAGCAGGGCTCCGGCGTGGATGTAGTGGGACAGCAGCCGGGCGGCGGAGGCGATGACCCCGGGGCTGAAGTCGCAGACGCTGAGCTGGCGGAGCTGACGGACCAGCAGGGCCGTGGCCAGCGGGGGCAGATCGATGTCGAGGAGGGCGATCCGGTCGGTTTCGAGGATGGCCCGCACCGTGTGCAGCCGCTGGACGGTCGCCGCCGGCAGCCAGGGCGGTACGACGGCCACGAGATGGCCGTGGCGCTCCAGCAGGGCGCTCGTCTCGGCGAGCGCGCCCGCCAGGTCGAGCTGTCCCGGCGGGTGCAGGACGACGGCCGGCGGTGTGTGCCGGTCAGGGGCCGGCAGCACCAGATCGGCGCTGGTGACGGCAATGGCGGTCGGCACGCGAATCCCCCTGTTCACCCCGTACGCCCCATACGTCGGCTCCGTCGTCGCGTACGCGCACCCCTGCGCGACCGCAAACGATCGGTGCCCTTCCCCCGTGCCCCAGCACCATATCCGCGTCGTCCCTGGCAGGGCAGGGCCTTGGTGATTCCCGTCCTGCAGGCCCCTGTCACAGGTGGCGGGAAAACCGGACAACCGGGATCGGACGCCCAATCAATTCAAGCCACATTGCAAAGAGCCTTGACAGGGGGATTGGTCTGGACCAACTTGGGGCCAGCACGCCGGCACCCGTCGACGGGGCTTCCCCCACGCCTGGCCCCGGGCGTTCGCCCACGTGTTCCACCACCCCCTTTCACATCCCCTTCTCCCCCCACGGAGACCACGTGAACCGCATACGCTCGCTCGCCCTCCTGGGCGCCGCCACCCTGACCGCAGGCGGGCTGACCGCCCTCGCGGCCGGCACCGCGCAGGCCGCCGACATCAACGTCGCCCGCAACGGAGGCTTCGAGTCCGGTCTCGCCGGCTGGACCTGCACCGCCGGGAGCGGTGCCGTCGTCTCCTCTCCCGTCCACACCGGGGCCGCCGCCCTCAGGGCCACTCCGTCGGGCCAGGACAACGCGCAGTGCAGTCAGACCGTCACGGTCAAGCCGAACTCGGCGTACACGCTCAGCGAGCAGGTGCAGGGCTCGTACGTCTACCTCGGCGTGACGGGGACCGGCACGCAGGACACGTCCACCTGGACCCCCGGATCGGGCGGCGGCTGGCAGCAGCTGTCGACCACGTTCACGACGGGGGCGAACACCACCCAGGTCACGGTGTGGACGCACGGCTGGTACGGGCAGCCCCCGTACGTCGTCGACGACTTCAGCGTCTTCGGCCCGGACGGGGGCGGCGGCACGGATCCCGGACCGTCCGTCCCCGGCGCCCCGGCCGGGACCGCCGTTTCCGGCCAGAGCGCGAACGGGCTCACCCTTTCGTGGAACGCGGTCAGCGGGGCCACCGGCTACCACGTCTATCAGGACGGCGTGCGCGTCAAGACCGTGACCGGCTCCCCCACCCCGATCACCGGGCTCGCCGCGGCCACCTCGTACTCCTTCCAGGTGAGCGCGTACAACGCGGCGGGCGAGGGCCCGAAGTCGGCGGCGGTGACCGGCACGACGACCGGCGGCGGCAACCCCGGCCCGAACCCCTCGGTGCCCCGGCACGCCCTGACGGGCTATTGGCAGAACTTCAACAACGGCGCGACCGTCCAGAGGATCTCCGACGTCCCGTCCCAGTACGACATCATCGCCGTCTCGTTCGCCGACGCCACGGCCACGCCCGGGGCCATCGCCTTCACCCTCGACTCGGCCGGCCTCGGCGGCTACACGGTGGCGCAGTTCAAGGCGGACGTCGCCGCCAAGAAGGCGGCCGGCACGTCCGTGATCCTCTCCATCGGCGGCGAGAAGGGCACCATCTCGGTGAACGACCCGGCCTCCGCGAACAACCTGGCGGACTCGGCGTACGCGCTGATGCAGGAGTACGGCTTCAGCGGCATCGACATCGACCTGGAGAACGGCCTCAACCCGACCTACATGACGCAGGCGCTGCGCTCGCTGTCCGCCAAGGCCGGCCCCTCGCTCGTGCTCACCATGGCGCCGCAGACCATCGACATGCAGTCCACGGCGGGCGGCTACTTCAAGACGGCTCTGAACGTCAAGGACATCCTGACCGTCGTCAACATGCAGTACTACAACAGCGGCTCGATGAACGGCTGCGACGGCAAGGTCTACGCGCAGGGCTCGGTGGACTTCCTCACCGCGCTGGCCTGCATCCAGCTGGAGGGCGGCCTCGACCCCTCGCAGGTGGGCATCGGCGTGCCGGCCTCGCCGAGCGGCGCGGGCAGCGGGTACGTCTCCCCCACCGTCGTGAACAACGCGCTGGACTGCCTGACCAGGGGCACGAACTGCGGTTCCTTCAAGCCGTCGAGGACGTATCCGGGGCTGCGCGGCGCGATGACCTGGTCGACCAACTGGGACGCCAAGGCGGGTGGCGCTTGGTCCAACGCGGTGGGTCCGAAGGTTCACAGCCTGCCCTAGGCGGTACGTGTGGGGGTGGCCGTCCCGGGATTTTGGCCGGTTTGCAGTCCTTGACCGGGACATGCCACAAGAGCACGCTGTGCGCGTCCGCACGGCTACCCCCACACTCCACCCAGGAGAACGCATGCGGCTCCACACCCGACGCAGGGCCGCCGTCACGGCGGCCCTGCTCGCTCTCGCGCTCGGCGCACCCGCCTACGGCATGAGCGCGACGGCGGCCCCGCCGCCGACCCCCTCGACCGCCACCCAGGACGAGGCGGTCACCCAGTACGAGATCAAGGGCCCGGCCACGGCCGCCGAGCGAACGGCCCTGCTCCGCACGGGTGTCTCGATCGACGAGGTCGACGCCCGCTCGGTCGTCGTCAGCGCCGACCCCATGCAGGCCAGGCAGCTGCGGGCGCTCGGCTACACGCTGAGCGCCCTGCCCGGGCCGCCGGACCGCTCCGAGCGGGGCGTCGCGGCGAACCCGATGGACTTCCCGTCCAAGGACTCGATGTACCACAACTACGCGGAGGCGAGCGCGGAGATCGACCAGCGCATCGCCCAGTACCCCTCGATCATGAGCAAGAAGGTGATCGGGAAGTCGTACCAGGGCCGGGACATCGTCGCCATCAAGATCAGTGACAACGTCGCGACCGACGAGAACGAGCCCGAGGTGCTCTTCACGCACCACCAGCACGCCCGCGAGCACCTGACCGTCGAAATGGCGCTGTACCTGCTCAAGGAGTTCGGCTCCAAGTACGGCAGCGACCCGCGGATCACCAACATGGTCAACGCCCGCGAGATCTGGATCGTGCCGGACCTCAACCCGGACGGCGGCGAGTACGACATCGCCACCGGCTCGTACCGCTCCTGGCGCAAGAACAGGCAGCCGAATTCCGGCTCCTCGTACGTCGGCACCGACCTGAACCGCAACTGGGACTACAAGTGGGGCTGCTGCGGCGGCTCCAGCGGCAGCAAGAGCTCCGAGACCTACCGCGGCGCGGCCGGCGAGTCCGCCCCCGAGGTGAAGGTGGTCGCGGACTTCGTGCGCAGCCGGGTGGTCGGCGGCAAGCAGCAGATCACCGCCGCCATCGACTTCCACACGTACAGCGAGCTGGTGCTGTGGCCGTTCGGGTGGACGTACAACGACACGGCGCCGGGCATGACGGCCGACGACCTCGCCGTGTACAAGACCATCGGCACGAGCATGGCCAACAGCAACGGCTACACCCCGGAGCAGTCGAGCGACCTGTACATCACGGACGGGACGATCGACGACTGGCTGTGGGGCAACCAGAAGGTCTTCGCCTACACCTTCGAGATGTACCCGTCCGACACGGGCGGCGGGGGCGGCTTCTACCCGCCGGACGAAGTGATCGACCGCGAGACGACGCGCAACCGCGACGCCGTCCTGCAACTGCTGGAGAACGCGGACTGCATGTACCGCTCGATCGGGAAGCAGGCGCAGTACTGCGCCTGACACCCCCCTGAGCCGCACCGGGGGCGCCCCACCGCCAGGGGGGCGCCCCTGCCGCTATCCGAGGACGGCGAGGGCGTCGATCTCGATGAGGAGGCCCGCGGGAAGCCCGACGTAGACCGTGGTGCGGGCGGCCGGGGCCTCCTTCAGTCCCTGTTCCTCGAAATAGGCGTCGTAGAGGTCGTTCATCTCGGCGAAGTGCCCGGTGTCGGTGAGGTACACCCGGATCATCATCACGTCGTCCCAGCCCGCACCGCCGGCCTCCAGGACGGAGCGCACGTTCTCCAGGGTCTGGAGGGTCTGCTCGCGCAGCGTCGGCCCGGCGGGGACGGGCGCCCGGCCGTCCCCGTGCGGGAGGAAGCCGACCTGGCCGGCCACCTGGAGGATGTTCCCCTTGCGCACGCCGTGCGAGAAGCGTGCGGGCGGGGTGGTGTGGGTGTCGGGCGTGATGGCGGTCTTCCCGGTCACGGGGTGTCGTCCTTCCGTACGGAGCCGGAGTACTCGCGGCTGATGGTGTCGGCGGTGCGCAGGACGAGGGGCAGCAGTTCGAGCAGCCCCTCGGCGGTGACGACCACGCTCGGCGCGGAGACGGACAGCGCGGCGGCGACCCGTCCGTCCGGCCCGTGCACGGGCGCGCCGAGGCAGTTGACGGATTCCTCGTGGCCGCCCAGGTCGGTGGCCCAGCCCTGCTCCCGTACGAGGTCCAGCTCGCGCAGGAAGGCCTGCGCGTCGGGGGTGGAGCGGGCGGTGTGGCGGGGGTAGTCGATGCGCTCGGCGAGGCTGCGGCGCTCGGCCTCGGGGAGGTCGGCGAGCAGCAGCTTCGCGACGGCGGCGACGGTGAGCGGGACGGGCCTGCCGATGCGGGAGTACATCCGGACCGGGTAGCGGCTCTCGACCTTGTCGATGTAGACGACCTCGTCGTCCTGGTGGAGGGCGAGGTGCACGGTGTGGCCGGTGAGCCGGTTGAGTTCGACGAGGTGCGGGTGGGCGACGCTGCGGACGTCCAGGCTCTCCACGGCCTCCGCGGCGAGCGCGAACAGCTGGGCGCCCAGGCGGTAGCGGCCGTCGGGCTGGCGGTAGACGAACCCGTGTGCGTGGAGGGTGCGCAGGAGGCGCAGGGCGGTGCTCTTGTGGACGCCGAGCTCCTCGGCGACCTCGCCGAGGCCCGCCGGACCCCGCGCGAGCAGCGGCATGATCCGCAGGGCCCGCTCCACCGACTGACTCACGCCGTGTCCTCTCGCGCCGGTCCGCCGCGGTCCCCCACGGCAGGGCGGACGTTGACCCGCCGTCATGCGGGATGTTAGACAGCTTGCAGCACCATGCGCAACGACCGTTGCAGCAGTCGCAACACCCTGCGCAAGACCCCGGGAGGCACCGCACATGCCCAGTGACCCCGTACAGGCCCTCGCGGCCGAACCGGTGGACCACCGCTTCAAGGGCCTTCCCCCGGACGCCGCCTCCCTCGGCCTCACGGTCGGCGCCCTGGCCGCCGAGCGCCGCGACCTCTACACCGGCGGGTTCACCACGCCGGTGCTGACCCTCGACGCCGAGGCGCTGGAGCACAACCTCACCGCCCTCGGCGCGTACGCCGCCCGCCACGACCTGGCCTTCGCCCCGCACGGCAAGACCTGCATGGCGCCGCAGCTCTTCCGCCGCCAGCTCGACCACGGCGCCTGGGGCATCACGGCCGCCGTCCCCCACCAGGTCCGCGTCTACCGCGCCTTCGGCATCGAGCGGATCTTCCTGGCCAACGAGCTCGTCGACCCGGCGGCACTGCGCTGGGTGGCCGCCGAGCTCGCCGCCGACCCGGGCTTCCGCTTCGTCTGCTACGTCGACTCCGTGCGCGGCGTCCAGCTGATGGACCGGGCCCTGCAGGGACAGTCCCAGGTCCTCGACGTCGTCGTCGAGCTCGGCGCCGGCGAGGGCGCCCGGACGGGTGCGCGGACCGACGAGGACTGCCGGGCCGTCGCCGACGCCGTGGCCGGGGCCGCCGCCCTGCGCCTCGTCGGCATCGCCGGGTACGAGGCGGAGGTTCCCGGCGCCGACCCGGACTCGGTCCACGCGTACCTGCGCCGGGGGGGGGGCGGGGGGGCGGGCCTTGCGGCGCCCCGACCCGGACCCCGCGCCGGCGGGCCCGGCGGCCGGGGGGGCCGGGGCGGACGGTGCCGGGGGCCGGCGGCGCGGGCCGGTACGGGCGGTGCCGCGGGCGGAGCG
>NZ_JBHYVA010000022.1:0-29897 GCF_042750055.1 Streptomyces sp. NPDC059456 | reverse complement strand
GGGGCGACCCCCCCCCCCGGGGCGCGCCGCGGGGCGGGGGGGGCCCCGCGCGGGGGGGCCCCCCCCCCCGGGGCGGCGCCCGCGCCCCCCGGCAGTCCGATCGGCGGCAGCAGCGCCCGCAGCGGACCGGCCGGTGATCCCACCTCCCGCCAGCGGTCCCGTGCCGCCAGCTGTGGATGCTGCGCCAGCTGTGCCACCGAGTTCAGCCGCGCGCAGGCGATGCCCGCCGCCTCCAGCCGGCCGATCGCCTCGTCGGCGCCGAGCCCGGCCAGCGCCTCGGCGACCACGGCGTCGGTCTTCTCCCGGCCCCGGGTGCGCGCCGCGTTCGTCGCGTACGCCGGATCCTGCGCCAACTCCGGCCGTTCCAACACCTGTTCGGCGAGCCGCCGCCACTCGCGGTCGTTCTGCACCGACAGCAGCACCCGGTCCCCGTCCGCCGTCGGATAGGCGTCGTACGGGGCGATGACGGCGTGCGCGAGGCCCGTTCGCACGGGCTGCTCCCCGCCGTGCATCGTGTGGTGCAGCGGATGCCCCATCCACTCGGCCAGCGCATCGAGCATCGAGACCTCCACCCGGCCCCCGCGCCCCGTGGTCCCGCGGCGCAGCAGGGCCGCGAGGACCCCGGAGAAGGCGTACATGGCAGCCGCGATGTCCGCGGCCGGAATGCCCGCCTTGACGGGCTGTTCCGGGGTGCCGGTCACCGAGACCAGCCCCGCCTCGCACTGCACGAGCATGTCGTAGGCGCGCTTGTGGGCGTACGGGCCCTCGGCCCCGTACCCGGAGACGTCGACGGCGACCAGCCGCGGGTACCGCTCGCACAGCGACGCCGAGTCGAGGCCGAGGCGGGCGGCGGCCCCCTGGGCGAGGTTCTGGACGAACACGTCGGCGCCGGCGAGCAGTCCGTGCAGGACCTCCAGGGCGCGTGGGTCCTTCAGGTCGAGCGCGATCGACTCCTTGCCGCGGTTGGCCCACACGAAATGCGAGGCCAGTCCGTGTGCGGCGGTGTCGTAGGCGCGTGCGAAGTCGCCGCCGTCGGGCCGCTCGACCTTGATCACCCGGGCTCCGAGGTCGGCGAGCTGGCGGGTGGCGAAGGGGGCCGAGACGGCCTGTTCGACGGCGACGACGGTGACACCGTCGAGCGGCAGGGGGTCGAGGGGGTGCGCGGGCGCGGGCGAATCGGCTGTCATGACAGCCTGCCTATCCGCTGGGACCCCCACCTGTCACCACACCGGGCGCCGACATCCCCTGCTTTGCGCGGTTCGTCTGCCTGTGGCGCCGGTCTCAGTCCCGGCCGCGCGCGAACCTGCGCGCGGCCGGCGGCGCGCAGAGCGCCAGCAGGAGCAGCGACCAGGCGACGGCCCCCGCGACCGGGTGCGCCGCCGGCCAGGCCGCGCCGGCCGCCGCCTCGCCGCCGGCGTTCCCGCACAGCGTGCGCACGGCCGTGGCGACCGCGCTGATCGGGTTCCACTCGGCGACGGTGCGCAGCCATCCCGGCAGTCCGGCGGTCGGCAGGTACGCGCTGGACAGCATTGGCAGGACGAAGGTGGCGCTGCCGAGCTGGCCCGCGGCCTCCTCGCTCCGGCTCAGCAGGCCGAGGTACGTGCCCGCCCAGGCCGTGGCGAAGCGGAACAGCAGCAGCACGCCCAGCGCACCCAGCGCGCCGGGGAGTCCGTTGTCGACCCGCCAGCCCATCGCGAGCCCCACCAGCATCACCGGCACCATGGAGACCGCCGTGGTCAGCAGATCGGCGGCGGTCTGCCCGAGCGGGACGGCCGCGCGGCTCATCGGCAGCGTGCGGAACCGGTCCGTCACCCCGCGGTGGACGTCCTGCGCGGCCGTGAACATCCCGGTCATCAGGCCGTTCGCGGCGGTCGCGGCGAGCAGTCCGGGCACCAGGAACTCGCGGTACTCGGAGCCCGGCATGGCGAGCGCGCTGCCGAAGACGTACCCGAAGAAGAGCAGCATCGTGATCGGCATGGTCTGGGTGAGGACCAGCAGTGCGGGTGCGTGCCGGGTCTTCTGCAACTGGCGGGTGAGGACGGCGCCGCCGTCCGACAGCAGGGTGCTCATGCCGCGTGCTCCGTCTCGGTCGAGGCGCCGGGGGGCAGGGGGGTCCCGGTGGCGGGGGTCCGGGTGAGGCGCAGGAACACCTCGTCGAGGGTGGGCGGGCGCAGGCTCGCGTCGGTGACCGGGACCCCCGCCCCGTCGAGCGCACGGATGATCCGGGGCAGGGTCAGTCCCCGGTCCAGGACCGTCACCCCGGCGGTCAGGCGCTGCCGGTCGAGGACGGGCCGGCCGCCGGTCAGCCGGTCGAGCACGACCGCCGCGCCGTCGAGCGCCGCCGTCCCGGCGACGGTCACCTCGGCGTACGCGCCGATCCGGGACTTGAGCCCGTCCGGGGTGCCGGTCGCGACGGCACGGCCGCGGTCGACGACCACGATGTCGTCGGCGAGGCGGTCGGCCTCCTCCAGGTACTGGGTGGTGAGCAGGACGGTCGTGCCCTCCTCGGCGAGCGCCCGTACGGCCGTCCAGATGTGCTCGCGGGCCGCCGGATCGAGGCCGGTGGTGGGCTCGTCGAGGAACAGCACCCGTGGGCGGGTGATCAGCCCGGCGGCCAGGTCCAGGCGCCTGCGCATTCCGCCGGACCAGGTGCCGGCCACCCGGTCGGCGGCCTCGGCCAGGCCGAATCGCTCCAGCAGCTCGTCGGCGCGGGTCCGCCCGGCCGGTCCGCGCAGTCCGGCGAGGCGGGCGAAGAGCCGCAGGTTCTCGCGGCCCGTCAGATCCCCGTCGACGGAGGCGTACTGGCCGGTGACGCCGATGGCGCGGCGGACGACGGCCGGATCGCGCGTGACGTCGTGGCCGGCGACGAGGGCGCGGCCGCCCGTGGGCCGGGTGAGCGTCGTCAGGATCCGCACGGCCGTGGTCTTTCCCGCGCCGTTGGGGCCGAGGAGGCCGCAGACCGAGCCCTCCGGTACGGCCAGATCGAGGCCGCGCAGGGCGTGCACCTTGCCGAAACGCTTCTCCAGACCCTCACTCAGTACAGCGTACGTAGTTGTCATGGGCAGGACCCTACCTCACTACGTACGATGTACGTAACTAGGATGGGGGCGAGGTGATCGAGTGATGGCAGCGAGCGGGCGACCCGCCGCACCCGAAGTGATCTGGGCCCGCCCGGGCCGGGCCGGCCGCGGACCCCGGCCCGCGCACACCCGCGAGTCCATCGCGGCCGAAGCCGTGCGGATCGCGGACGCGGAGGGGATCGACGCCGTCTCCATGCGGCGGGTGGCCGCCGGGATCGGCGCCGGGACGATGTCCCTCTACAACTACGTGCCGCGCAAGGAGGACCTGTACGAGCTGATGGTCGACGCGGTGAGCGGCGAGTACGAGCTGACCCCGCCGACCGGGGACTGGCGGGCCGACCTGCTCGCGCTCGCCCGCCGGACGCGGGAGCTGATGCACCGCCACCCGTGGCTGCCCCGGCTCCTTTCGCCCGTGTACGGCTTCGGTCCGAACGCCCTGCGCTACCTGGAGCACAGCCTGGCCTGCCTGGCCCCGCTGGAGGTCTCCGGTCCGGAGAAGCTGGAGCTCGTCGCGGCGGTGAACGGCTCGGTGGCCGCCTTCGTGGCGAGCGAGCTGGCCATGGCGGAACGGGCCAGGTCGCTGCCGTGGAGCGAGGCCGCCGAGGAGGGCGTACGGACGGCATGGCTGGTCTCCCGGCTGGCGACCGGGGAGTACCCGCTGCTGGCGGCGGCGCTCGCCGGCACCCATCCGGTGGCCGAGGTGGCGAACGACCTGTCCGCGGTCTTCGACCGCTCGGTGTCCCGGCTCCTGGGAGCGTGGGCCCCGGCGGACGGCTGACCGGGCCCCGGAGCCGGCGGCGGATGGGGGGTCCGGGGCGGCCGGGCCGGGGGATCCGGGGTGGGGGAGTCGGGGCGGGGGATCCGGGGGATCTGGGGCGGCCGGGCCGAGGGCGGGGCCGGGCGGGGAGGCCCGGGATTCAGTCCGGTCTTCGATCCCGCGCCGGGGCGGCGGCGGATCCGGGCCGCGGCCGGGGGCGGCGGTGTTCGGTTCCGGGGCGGGGGTGGTGGTGCCCGGTCAGAGGAGGGCGAACTGGCCGCCCGGGCCCTCCTCCTGGTGGTCCAGCACGGAAGCCGGACGCCGGGACCAGCGCGGCGGCGGCAGTACCCCCGCGGCCGCCAGCGCCCCGGCCGACAGCAGCGGGCCGGGGGTGAACGCCGCGCGCTCCGGAGCCAGATCGGCCAGCAGCGCCAAGGTGGTCACCAGCGCCAGCAGCTCCGAGGTCCAGGCCTGCGGCCACTCGGCCGGCCCGAGCGCCTCCAGCCCCTCGGCCCCGGGGTCCCGGTGGGCGCTGCGGGCGGCGAACCAGGCCTCCAGCACCCGGGTGCCGCCCTGCACCTCGTACTCCCAGGCCCCCGGCGGCACGGGGGAGACCGTCCCGGAGCCGAGGCTCAGGGTCCCGGTCTGCTCGTCGTACCCGAGCCCGTGCGGCCAGCCCTGCACCGCCGAGCGGACGTACGGGCGCCGGCCGCCCGGCAGCCGGGGCGGCTCGGCGCCGGGCCCGCCGCGCAGCTGGACGGTGAGCAGCCGGTGCCCCAGCTCCAGCCCGGCCCGCCAGCGCTCCGGGTCGCCGGTGAGCGGGACCTCGTACCCGCGGGGCCCGGGGCGGCCCGCCGCGAGGATCCAGCACAGCACGTCCTGCGGGGTGACCCAGCCGCCGTACCGCTCGCCCAGCAGCGGCAGCAGACCGGGGGCGAGATTGGGCTCCGCGCCGCCGGGGCGCCGGTGCAGCGGCCGGATCCGGCCCAGGCGGCCGGCCGGGAGGTGGGCGGTGACCAGCAGTTCCGGGGTTTCGACGGCGAAGAGCTGGTGCTCGTCGAGGACCCGCCACAGCTCCGGCCGGGCCGTGTCGATGAGCCGCTGGTCGGGCAGCAGCCACTGCTCGTCGAAGGGGTCCCGCAGTACCCGTACGGGGTCGGGGCAGGGGCCCGGCGCGTCGGCGAAGCGGGCGGTCGACGGCGAACGCTGCCCGGGCAGCGCGGCTGCCCCGGTGGTGGGCGTACGGGTCCGGGTCGGGCGGAACAGCCGGTCCCGCTCCGGCCCTTCGGCGCCGGTCAGGGCCGCCCAGCGGGCGCGCAGGGCCGCGGGGTCGGGGGCCGAGACCCAGGCCCGGCCCAGGCGCAGGCCGCCCACGGCCCAGGGCATCAGATCGTCCAGCAGCGGTACGTCAGCGCTCACCCGGCAGATGGTAGCGACGGGCGGCAGCGGCCGGGCTGAGCGCGGGCCGAAGAGCTACGCTCCCTATGTACGGATATGTTCCGTGTTCCGTGCAGACGTGTTCCGTGCGGATGTGTTCCGTGCGGATGTGTCCCGATGTCGAGGAGCGGGAGCGGTCATGAGCCAGTACGACGAATACTCGACTCCGTCGCAGGCCGAGGGCGAGCGGCTCGACGAGGACATGGACGAGAAGGAGAAGAAGCAGCGGCACCCGCAGACGATGCGGACCACGCCCTCGCAGGCGGAGGGCGAGCGCGGCAGGGACGACGAGGAGAAGTGACGTCGGCCGGGGCCGTGGGAACGCGGGGAAGGGGCGCCCCGGCCCTCCCGCGGGAACGGGTGGTCAGGTGGCGTCGACGGTCACCGTGAACGAGAACCGGTCACCCCGGTAGCGGATCCGCGCCACGTCCACGACCCGGCCGTCCTCGTCGTACGTCACACCCGTGTAGTGCAGGATCGGGCTGAGCAGCGGTACCTGGAGCAGCTCCGCCGTCTCCGGGTCGGCGAGCCGCGCCTCGACCGTGTCGGTGATCCGGCTGATCTTCACGCCCACCACGTCACGTAGCACCTTGGTCATCGGCCAGCGCGCCAGATCGGCCAGGTCCACCGCCTCGGCGACCTCCGGGCGCACCGCGTTCTCGGCCCAGTTCGTCGGTTCGCCGCTCTCTCCGTCATGGCGCAGCCGGCGGTACGTGACCACCTCGGCCGTATCCGGGAAGTGCTCCAGCAGCTCCCCGGACACGGCCGTCCGCTCACGGCCGGGAACCGTCGTGCGATCGCCCGACTGCTGGGCGACGATCGCGTCGACCGAACCCAGCAGCCGCACCGGCGCCCCGCGCCGCGCACCCGGCTCGATGAACGTGCCGCGCCGCCGGTGCCGGCTGATCAGCCCCTCGCCCTCCAGCTCCTTGAGTGCCTGGCGCATCGTCAGCACGCTCACCCCGTAGTGCTCGGCGAGCTGCTCCTCGGTGGGCAGGCGCAGCGAGGCGTCCGGAGTGCGCCCCAGTATCGAGGCGCGCAGCGACTGCGAGACCTGGTACCAGAGCGGCAGCTTCCGGTTGAGCACGAGGGAGTCGGGGGCGAAGGCGGTCACGGGTGGTTCTCCGTACGGACGGGGCGTGGGGCGCGTGGCGCGTAGCGATACTAGGCGCGGAAGTGCCGCTGGAGCCCCTGCCAGACGTCGTCGTATCCGCGCTGGAGGTGTTCGGCGCCGGCCGCCTGGGTGGTGGCGGTGATCGGCCAGCGGGTCTCGAACATGAAGGCCAGGCCGTCGTCGATCTTCTGCGGCTTCAGTTCGGCGGCGCTGGCGCGGTCGAAGGTCTCCCGGTCCGGTCCGTGCGCGGACATCATGTTGTGCAGCGAGCCGCCGCCGGGCACGAAGCCCTCGGCCTTGGCGTCGTAGGCGCCCTCGATCAGGCCCATGTACTCGCTCATGACGTTGCGGTGGAAGTACGGCGGGCGGAAGGTGTCCTCGCCGACCAGCCAGCGCGGGGCGAAGACCACGAAGTCCACGCCCGCCAGCCCCGGGGTGTCGGAGGGCGAGGTCAGCACGGTGAAGATCG
Organism: Streptomyces sp. NPDC059456; assembly: GCF_042750055.1. Classification (NCBI taxonomy): domain Bacteria; kingdom Bacillati; phylum Actinomycetota; class Actinomycetes; order Kitasatosporales; family Streptomycetaceae; genus Streptomyces; species Streptomyces sp. NPDC059456. The sequence continues at coordinate 23,040 of NZ_JBHYVA010000022.1, read as the reverse complement.
ACGGGTCCGGGTGGTCGTAGCTGATGGAACCCAGGACGTTGAAGCGGCGCAGGTCGTACACGTACGGGGTGTGCGTGCCGTACCAGGCGACCACGTCGAGCGGGGAGTGGTCGTAGGTGGCGGCCCAGAGGTTGCCGCAGAACTTGTTGACCACCTCGGTCGGGCGTTCGACGTCCTCGTACGCGGCCACCGGGGCCCGGAAGTCGCGCGCGGCGGCGAGGCCGTTCGCGCCGATGGGGCCGAGGTCCGGCAGCTCGAAGGGGCGGCCGTAGTTCTCGCAGACGTACCCGCGGGCGTCCTCGTCCAGCAGCTCCACCCGGAAGCGCACGCCGCGCGGGATCAGCGCGACCTCCCCGGGGCCGGCGCTGAGCAGGCCGAGCTCGGTGCGCAGCAGCAGGCCGCCGCGCTCGGGGACGATCAGCAGCTCGCCGTCGGAGTCGCTGAACACCCGGTCGGTCATGGAGGCGTTGGCGGAATAGAGGTGGATGGCCATGCCGGTGCGCTGGGTGGCGTCGCCGTTGCCGCCGAGGGTCCACAGGCCGGCCAGGAAGTCGGTGCCGGGGGCCGGGTCGGGCAGCGGGTTCCAGCGGAGCCGGTTGGGGTCCGCGGGAGCCTCGGTGAAGGGCGCGGAGCGCAGGGCGCCGTTGTCGATCCGGGTGAACGGCGGGTGGGCCGCCGACGGGCGGATGCGGTACAGCCACGAGCGGCGGTTGTGCGAGCGGGGCTCGGTGAAGGCGCTGCCGCTGAGCTGCTCGGCGTACAGGCCGAGGGGGGCCCGCTGGGGCGAGTTGCGGCCGGGCGGCAGGGCGCCGGGGACGGCCTCCGAGCTGTGCTCGTTGCCGAAGCCGGTGAGGTACTCCAGTGCCTCCGCCGTCTTCCTGGCCTGCTCGCTCATGGGTGCTCCCGCTCTGTGGCTGTCGAAGGAATCCTATGGTCGACAGTAGGATTCCGCGGCCCGCGCGTCAATGGCTCCCCGGTGCGACCGGCCGGAACCGTGCGGGGTGGCGTTCCGGGGTGGGTGCGGGGTGGTGGGGTGCCGGGCGGTGCGGGGCGGGGGCCCGGGGCGGTGTGATTCGTCGTGCCACGGGGGATCCAAAAAGGTGAACATTGCTCTACTCTCACGCGCATGTCGTGGACCCGCAGGTTCCCTGCCGTGCCGGCGGCGCTCCTCGCCGCCCTCCTCGCCCTCGTGTCCCTCTTCGCCGCCGCGCCCGCCGCCCGCGCGCACGAGGAACGCCCCGTGACCCTGCCGGACGGCACCGGGTCCGTACCGCAGTACCGGAAGGCCGAGCCCGACCTGCTGGTCTGCAAGACCGACCGGCCCGCCTTCGAACGCCGGATATCCGCCTTCCCGCAGGAGCTGAAGGAGCGCAACCTCGCCCTGTACGAGCGGTGCGAGAAGAGCGGCTACCGGCACCTCCAGGAAGCCGTCGACGCCGTGGACCGGCCCGGCATGAACATCGCGATCCTCCCCGGCCTGTACGAGGAGGAGCCCTCACTGCCGAAACCGACGGGCGAGTGCGCCGCGCTCAAGGCCCCCGACTCGGCGCTCGGCTACCAGATCCTCAGCTACGAGCAGCAGGTGCAGTGCCGGCACAACCAGAACCTCGTCGCCGTCCTCGGCAAGACCGACCTCCAGATCGAGGGCACCGGCGCCACCCGACTCGACGTCGTCATCGACGCCAAGTACCAGAAGCTGAACGCGATCCGCGCCGACAAGTCCAACGGCATCTACTTCCGCAACTTCACGGCCCAGCGGACCACCTTCAACTCGCTGTACGTGCTGGCGGGCGACGGGTTCGTCATCGACGACGTCCTGACCCGCTGGAACGACGAGTACGGCTTCCTGACCTTCGCCAGCGACCACGGGCTCTACAAGAACTGCGAGTCGTACGGGAACGGCGACTCCGGCATCTACCCCGGCAGCGCCTCGAACATCAACGACGGACGCGGCTACGACGTACCCCGCTACTCCATCGAGATCACCGGCTGCCACAGCCACCACAACATGGTGGGCTACTCCGGCACCGCGGGCGACTCGGTGTGGGTGCACGACAACGAGTTCGACCAGAACATGGGCGGCGCCTCGATGGACAGCGCCTTCCCCGGGCACCCCGGACTCCCGCAGAACCACGCCAGGTTCGAACGGAACCTGATCCACGACAACAACGCCGACTACTACGGGTACGTCGCCGACGGCACCTGCGCCAAGCCGCCCGTCGAGCGCGGCTACGAGCAGGGGGTGGTCTGCCCGCAGATCTCCATGCCGCCGGGCACCGGCATCATCACCGCGGGCGGCAACTGGAACGTCTACGAGAACAACTGGGTGTACGGACACCGGCGCGCGGGCTTCTTCCTCTCGGCGGTCCCGGCCTTCATCCGCGGCGAGGAGAAGTGGTCGAAGCAGGCCGACACCTCCCACCACAACCGCTACGCCGGGAACGTGCTCGGCAAGGACAGGTCCGGCGCCGACCGCCCCAACGGCATGGACGTGTGGTGGGACGGCCAGGGCCGCGGCAACTGCTGGCAGTCCGGACCCGACGGCTCCACCCCCGGCACGCTCCCGGAGTGCGGCGAGCGCCGGGGCGCGGTGTCGGGCGGCCCGGCCCGGCTGGTGGGCGAGCCCGTGAAACTGGCCCAGCTGCTGGTCTGCGCCGACTACAACGTCCAGGCGCGCAGGCTCCCGGCCGGCTGCGACTGGTACGGCGCGCGCGGCCCGGAGCGGGTGGAGACCCAGATCGCGCTGGCCGTGGCGGCGGTCCTGGCCCTGGTCGGCGGGGTGCTGTGGTGGCGCCGCCTGCGGGGCTCCCGGCTGGGCGCGGCGGCCTCACTGCTGGGCCTGGCCGGGCTGGCCCTGGACGTGGCCGGCTCCACCATGCCGCTCGTCGGCACCTTCGTACCGGCCCTGGCGCTGCTCCTGCTGGGCCTGTGGTGGACGGGCGCGGGCCTCGCCCTGCGGTCCACCCGCCCCTGGCTGGCGCGGCTGACCCTGCTCTTGGCGGTACTGACCCTGCTGGACGCCTTCGACAAGGCCGTCCTGATGATCCCCTGGATCCCCGTCGGCCCCGCCTGGATCCGCGCGCGCGTCGCCGTCCCCTGGGTGCTGTGGGCGACGATCGCCGCCTCCCGCCCGGCCCACCCGGCACCCCCGTCCCGCTCCCCGGCCGACCCGGGTGCCGATCCCGCGGGCGGCCGGGGCACGGGAGCCCTGCTGACCGAAGGAGGAGCCCAGTGAGCACCGAACGGCCCACGGGCCCACGCCCCCTCAGGTCCGACGACTACGAAACCCACCCCGCGGGGGCTCCGCCCATCGGGGCGCGGCCCGTCGGGGTGCCGCCCGTCGAGGCGCGGCCTGTGGGGGTGCGGCCCGTCGGGGTGCCGCCGCGGCGGGGGGCCCGGGCCGCGACCCTTCTCGCGCTCGTCCTGCTGCTCACCGGCGGCGCGGCGACGGGCTGCGGCGGGCGGGCCACCACCCACCACAAGCCCGGCACCAGCCACGAGCAGGCCACCGGCAGCGTCGGCACCCTGCTCGAAGCCCAGGACCCCACCGGGCACCGGCTCCGCGAGGTCCCGGCCGAGGGCGCGCCGCAGGTCCAGCTCGCCGCCCGCCCCGATTCCGAGGACGGCTGGAACCTCCAGCTGACGGTGAAGAACTTCCGCTTCACCCCCGACAGCACCGGCGGCGCCGCCCTCCCGGGCGCGGGCCACGCGCACCTGGAGCTCGACGGCCGGAAACTGGCCCGGTTGTACGGCCCCTGGTTCCACCTGCCCGCCGCGCAGGTCCCCGAGGGCGTGCACACCCTGACCGTCCGCCTCTACGCGGACGACCACACCGCCTGGGCCGTCACCGGCAAGGCGATCGAGGGCACGCTGCAACTCACCGCCGCCGCCCCGGGCCAGAGCGGCGGCCACAGCCACACCCCGCCCTCGCCGACACCGGTGCCGTCCGAGGCGCCGGCCGACCGCACCGTCACCGTCACCGTCCGGGACGGCAAGGTGACGCCCGCCCCGGGCCGCACGGAACTCCGGCGCGGTGAACGCGTCGCCCTGCGCGTCACCAGCGACCGTGCGGACACCCTTCACGTCCACGGCTACGACAAGGAACTCGCCCTGCCGGCGGGCCAGGAGGCCACCCTGGTCCTGACGGCCGACCGCACGGGTCTCTTCGAGGTAGAGACCCACGGGTCCCATCTCGTCCTGACCCAGCTCCTGGTCCGATGACCCCACCCCAGCCGACCCGGTCCGTGCCGACCCGGTCCGTCCCGACCCCGGCCCAGCCGACCCCGTCCGTGCCGGCGTCGGCCCCGTTCGCGGGCGGGGTGTGCGTGGTCCCGTTCCCCTTCCGGGGTGGGGAGCGGGGGCGTGCGGGGAGTGCGCCGTGATCCCGGTCGGGCCGGGTTTCGTACCCGGCGCGGGCACTGGTGGCGGGGGCCGGGGCGTGGTCCTTCGCCCGGCCGATCCGCCCACCCTGCTCGCACACGGGATCGGGTCCCAGCACGATCTGCCGATCTCTCCCTTCTACGCGTTCGCCGGAGCCTTCGCCGCGCTGTTCGTCTCCTTCCTCGCACTCGGTCTGCTCTGGTCCTCCTCCCGTTTCCGCGGCGACCGGTCAGGCCTCGCCCTGCCCGCCGCCCTGGAGCGGATCGCCGACGCGCCGGCCACCCGCACCGCCCTGCGCGGGCTCGGTCACGCCGCCGCGCTCGCCGTCCTCCTCTCGCTGCTCCTCGGCCCCGACGACCCCGGGCGCAACCCCGCCCCCGGCGCCGTCTACGTACTCCTCTGGGTCGGCCTCGTGCCCGCCTCCCTCCTCCTCGGCCCCGTCTGGCGCCTGCTCAACCCGCTCCGCACCCTCCACCGCCTGGGCCGCCGACTGCCCCGCGCCCGGCGACATGCCCCCGCCCCCCTTCCCGCCCGGCTCGGCCAATGGCCGGCCGCCGCCGCACTGTTCGGCTTCACCTGGCTCGAACTCGCCGCTCCGGATCCCGCATCCACCACCACCCTCCTGACCGCTCTTACCGGCTACGCCGTCGTCCAACTGGCACTCGCCGCCCGCTTCGGAGAGCGCTGGTTCGCCGACGCCGACGCCTTCGAGGCCTACTCCGCCCTCCTGGCCCGGCTCTCTCCCCTCGGCCGCCGCAGCGACGGCCGCCTCGTCCTACGCAACCCCTTCCACGGACTCGACGCGACGCCCGAGCGGCCCGGACTCGTCGCCACCGTCTGCGTCCTGCTCGGCTCCACCGCCTACGACGGCTACTCCGACGACCCGTCGTGGATCAACACCCTCCAGACCTCCCCCCTCGGCCGCACCCCCACGGCCACGCTCGGACTGCTCGCTTCCATCGCCCTCGTCGCCACCCTCTACTGCCTGTGCGCAGCGGCCACTCGCCTCGTCTGCGGCCCGCACCCGGGCCCGCTGACCGCCTTCGCGCACTCACTCGTACCGATCGCACTCGGCTATCTCATCGCCCACTACTTCTCCCTCCTCGTCACCGAAGGACCACGCACAGTAATCATGGCACTCGGCACTGACAACGCCCCGGAACCCTTGTCGCCACTGGGCCCCGGGGCTCTCGCAGCCCTCCAGGTCATCGCCGTCGTCACCGGCCACGTACTCGGCGTGATCGCCGCCCACGACCGCTCCGTACGCCTCTTCCCGCCCGCCAGGGCCGTCGCCGGGCAGCTGCCGATGCTCGCGCTCATGATCGTTTACACGGTCGGCGGGATCGGCCTCCTCCTGAACTGACACTCCTGCTGAACCGAGAGGCCAGGAGCGGCATGATGGACCCCGTGCCCCCCGCCCACCCCATGCGCCGGACGCCGATCCAGCAGCGCAGCGCCGACCGGCTCGCCCGGATCCTCGACGCCTGCGCCGAACTCCTGGACGAGACCGGGTACGAGAACCTCAGCACCCGCGCCGTCGCCCTGCGCGCCGGCGTGCCCATCGGTTCGGTCTACCGGTTCTTCGGCAACAAACGGGCCATGGCCATCGCCCTCGCCCACCGCAACCTCGACCGCTACAGCGAAGGCATCACCGAACGCCTCGCCGCCCTCCCGGCCGGCGGCTGGCGCCCCGTCGTGGACGCCGTCCTGGACGAATACCTCGCGATGAAGCGCACCGTCCCCGGGTTCGCGCTCGTCGACTTCGGGGTGCCCGTACCGCCGGCCGGGGGCCCGGCCGCGGACCCCAACCGGCTGGTCGCCGTGCGGCTCACCGCACTGCTCGGCGCGCACCTGGGCCTGACCCCGGACGCCACCCTGGAGCGGGCGGTCCTGGTCGCCGTCGAAGCCACCGACGCGCTGACGAAGCTGGCCTTCCGCTCCGACCCGGCCGGAGACCCCGCCATCGTGGCCGAAACCCGGGCCATGATGCACGCTTACCTGGCCCGCGTACTGGACTGACCCGCCGCCGGCCCGCCCCCCGCTGGCACCGGCCCGCCCCCGCCGCCACCGGCCCGCCCCCGCTGGCACGCCCCTCCCCACCGTGCCTACCGGTCGGTATGCTCGGCCCGTCGGCGTGTTCACGTCGCAGCCTGCCGTCCCTGGAGGGCCCATGACCCGCACCGCCCTGCGCATCTGCCCCCTCTGCGAAGCCACCTGCGGCCTCACCCTCACCATCGAGGGCACCACCGTCACCGGCGCCCGCGGGGACCGCGACGACGTGTTCAGCCGCGGGTTCATCTGCCCCAAGGGCGCGGCCTTCGGCGCGCTCGACACCGACCCCGACCGGCTGCGCACGCCCCTCGTCCGCCGCGACGGCCGACTGCGCGAAGCCACCTGGGACGAGGCGTACGAGGCCGTCGCCGCCGCGATCCCGGCCCTCGTGCAGGAGCACGGCGCCCAGTCCGTCGGCGTGGTCCTCGGCAACCCGAACGTGCACACCATGGCGGGCGCCCTCTACCCGCCGCTCCTGCTCAAGGCCCTCGGCACCCGCAACCTCTTCACCGCCAGCACCCTCGACCAGATGCCCAAGCACGTCTCCAGCGGACTCCTGTTCGGAGACCCGTTCGCCATCCCGGTCCCCGACCTCGACCGCACCGACTTGCTGCTGCTCCTCGGGGCCAATCCGGTCGAGTCCAACGGCTCGCTGTGCACCGCGCCCGACTTCCCCGGCCGGCTCAAGGCGCTGCGCGCCCGCGGCGGCACCCTGATCGTCGTCGATCCCCGTCGCACCCGCACGGCCAAGCTCGCCGACCGCCACCTGGCGCCCCGCCCCGGCAGCGACGCCCTGCTGCTCGCCGCCCTCGCGCACACCCTCCTCGCCGAGAAGCTCGCCGCACCCGGCGCCCTGGAGGAACTGACCGAAGGGCTCGGGGAACTCGCCGCAGCCCTCGGGAGTTTCACCCCTGAGGCCGTCGCCCCCGCCTGCGACCTCACGGCCGCCGAGATCCGCGACCTCGCCCGCGACCTCGCGGCCGCGCCCACCGCCGCCGTCTACGGACGGATCGGCAGCTGCACCGTCGAGTACGGCACGCTCGCCAGCTGGCTGGTCGACGTGCTGAACATCCTCACCGGCAACCTCGACCGGCCCGGGGGAGTCCTCTTCCCGCTCCCGGCCGCCGGGCCGCGGCCCCGTACCGCCGGTCCCGGGAAGGGCTTCACCCTGGGGCGCTGGACCAGCCGGGTCAGCGGCCACCCCGAGGCCAAGGCCGAACTGCCCATCGCCGCCCTGGCCGAGGAGATCGAGACGCCGGGGGAGGGGCGGATCCGCGCCCTGATCGCCATCGCCGCCAACCCGGTGCTCTCCGCCCCCGACGGGCGGCGCCTCGACGCGGCCCTGGCCGGGCTCGACTTCATGGTCAGCATCGATCCGTACCTCAACGAGACCTCCCGCCACGCCCATGTCGTGCTGCCTCCGCCGCCGCCCTCGCAGAGCGCACACCACGACTTCGCCTTCAACGGGTTCGCCATCCGCAACCAGGCGCGCTACACCCGCGCCGCCGTCCCGCTCGAAGCAGGACGCCTCGACGAGTGCGAGATCCATGCCCGCCTCGTCCTGGCCGTCTCCGGCATGCACGGATCCGCCTCACCGGACGCCGTGGACGACAGGGTCATCCACGGCGCCCTCGCCCAGGAGGCCGCCGACCCGCGCTCGCCGCTGTACGGACAGGACCCGGCGCACCTGGCCGGCCTGCTCACCGGGGAGAGCGGCCCCGAGCGGCGGCTCGACCTGATGCTCCGACTCGGGCCGTACGGGGACCGGTTCGGAGCCGACTCCGCCCCCCGGGCGGGAGCGGAAGAGGGGCTCAGCCTGGAACGGCTGCTCGCGCACCCGCACGGCATCGACCTGGGCCCGCTGCGGCCCCGGCTCCCGGGCGTGCTGAGGACGCGCAGCGGCAGGATCGAGCTGATCCCGGACCCGATCGCGGCCGAGCTCCCCAGGCTGCGCGCGGCGCTCGCCGACCGCCCCGCCGCCCTGGTGCTCGTGGGCCGCCGCCATCTGCGGTCCAACAACAGCTGGTTGCACAACGTCCCGGCCCTCACCGGAGGTTCCAACCGCTGCACCCTCCAGGTGAATCCGCTGGACGCCGGACGGCTCGGCCTCACCGAGGGCGGCCTGGCCCGGATCACCTCCGACGGCGGCAGCCTGGAAGTCCCGGTCGAGGTCACCGACAGCGTCCGGACCGGTGTGGTGAGCCTTCCGCACGGCTGGGGCCACGACCGCGACGGGGCCCGCCTTTCCGTCGCCTCCACCGCGCCCGGCGCCAACGTCAACCAGCTCCTCGACGGCTCCCGGCTCGACCCGCTGTCCGGCACGGCGGTGCTCAACGGTTTCCCCGTCGAGCTGACACCACTGCCCTGAGCTGGGGTTTTGCTCGTATTGCTCACGCCCCGACGTCTTGTTGACGCCACGGGGAGGCCCCTACGTTCCCTGCATGCTGACCTTCCTCGGCTTCGCCATGATCGCCACCTTCCTGGTCCTGATCATGCTGAAGAAAATGTCGCCCATCGCGGCGCTCGTCCTCATTCCCGCGCTGTTCTGCGTGTTCGCAGGCAAGGGCGCCCACCTCGGCGACTACGTCATCGACGGCGTCGGTAAACTCGCGCCGACCGCCGCCATGCTGATGTTCGCCATCGTCTACTTCGGCGTGATGATCGACGTCGGGCTGTTCGACCCGGTCGTGCGCGGCATCCTGAGGTTCTGCAAGGCGGACCCGGTGCGGGTCGTGGTCGGCACCGCCGTCCTCGCCGCGATCGTCTCGCTCGACGGCGACGGATCGACCACCTTCATGATCACCGTGTCGGCCATGTACCCGCTGTACAAGCGGCTCGGCCTCAGCCTGGTGGTGATGACGGGCGTCGCCGCCACCGCGAACGGCGTCATGAACACCCTGCCCTGGGGCGGCCCCACGGCGCGCGCCGCCACCGCCCTCAAGGTGGACGCCTCCGACATCTTCGTCCCGATGATCCCCGCCCTCGCGGTCGGTCTGCTGTTCGTGTTCGGCCTCGCGTACGTCCTCGGCGTCAGGGAACGCCGCCGGATCGGGACGCTGGCCATCCCCGGCACCGGCGAGCAGGCGTCCGAGCAGGTTCCGGAGCCCGCCGAGGAGCGTCTGCTGGTCACCACGACCGGGTCCGCCGACACCGGAACGGCCGAATCCGGAACGGCCGAATCCGGGTCGGCCGTATCCGGGACGGCCGCCACGGAGTCCACCGGGCCCGCCGGGACCGGCACCGCCCTGGGTCCCGCACCGGGCTCCGGCTCCGCCGCCCAGGGCGAGGGCTTCCAGGGGCTCGACCCCGACCGCCCGACGCTGCGTCCGCGCCTCTACTGGTTCAACGCCGGCCTCACCGTCGCCCTCCTCACCGCGATGATCACGGAGCTGCTCCCCATCCCGGTGCTCTTCCTCCTCGGCGCCGCCCTCGCCCTCACCGTCAACTTCCCCCACATGCCCGACCAGAAGGCCCGGATCGCCGCGCACGCCGACAACGTCCTGAACGTCGCCGGCATGGTCTTCGCCGCCGCCGTCTTCACCGGCGTCCTCAGCGGCACCGGCATGGTCAAGCACATGGCCGACTGGCTCGTCGGCGCCATCCCCGAGGGCATGGGCCCGCACATGGCCCTGGTCACCGGCCTGCTCAGCCTGCCGCTCACCTACTTCATGTCCAACGACGGCTTCTACTTCGGCGTGCTGCCGGTGCTCGCCGAGGCCGGCGCCGCCCACGGGGTCTCCCCGCTCGAGATCGCCCGCGCCTCGCTGGTCGGCCAGGCCCTGCACATGTCCAGCCCGCTGGTTCCCGCCGTCTACGTCCTCGTCGGCATGGCCAAGGTCGAGTTCGGCGACCACACCCGCTTCACCGTGAAATGGGCGGCCCTCACCTCCCTCGTCGTCCTCGGGGCGGGGATGCTTTTCGGCATCATCTGATCCCGGGCACCCCTGGCGCACCGAAAACTACCGGCGCTAGTTTGTAGGCTGGTCGAACGAGGTCAGGTCTCTACGCGCTGGTGCGTGCTCGGGAGGAAAGCCATGAAGGCCCACGACGGGATGTACATCGACGGCGCATGGCGGCCCGCCGCCGGGCGCGAGCGGATCGAGGTGGTCAACCCGGCGGACGAGCAGGTCATCGGCGGGGTCCCGGCCGGCAGTGCGGACGACGTCGACGCTGCCGTACGCGCGGCCCGCGCCGCCTTCCCCGGCTGGGCGGCCACGGCTCCGGCCGAGCGGGCCGCGCTGATCGGGGCGCTGCGCGACGTGCTGGTCGCCCGCAAGAGCGAGTTCACCGAGATCATCACCGCCGAGCTCGGCTCGCCGAGGGGCTTCTCGGAGATGGTCCACGTGGGTGCGCCGATCGCGGTGTCCTCCTCGTTCGCCGAGCTGGGGGCCTCGTACGCCTTCGAAGAGCGGATCGGCAACTCCACGGTGCTGCTGGAGCCGGTCGGCGTCGTCGGGGCCATCACGCCCTGGAACTACCCGCTGCACCAGATCGTTGCCAAGGTGGCACCCGCTCTCGCCGCCGGCTGCACCCTCGTCCTCAAGCCGGCCGAGGACACCCCGCTGACCGCACAGCTCTTCGCCGAAGCCGTGCACGAGGCGGGCATCCCGGCGGGTGTGTTCAACCTGGTGACCGGTACCGGCCCGGTCGCCGGTCAGGCGCTGGCCGCGCACGAAGGGGTCGACCTCGTCTCCTTCACCGGCTCCACCGCGGTCGGCAGGCAGATCGGCGCCACGGCCGGCGCCGCCGTCAAGCGCGTCGCCCTCGAACTCGGCGGCAAATCGGCCAATGTCATCCTGCCCGGGGCCGACCTGGCCAAGGCCGTCGCGGCGGGCGTGGGCCACGTCATGAACAACTCCGGCCAGAGCTGCAACGCGCTCACGCGGATGCTCGTCCACCGCGACCAGTACGAGGAGGCCGTCTCCCTCGCGGCCGCCGCCGTCGCCAAGTACCCCTCCGGCGACCCCCTCGACCCGGGCACCCGCCTCGGCCCGGTCGTCAACGCCAAGCAGCGCGACCGCGTGCGCGGATACATCGCCAAGGGCGTCGAGGAGGGTGCTCGTCTCGTGGCCGGCGGCCCCGACGCGCCGCACGAGCGCGGGTACTTCATCGCCCCGACCGTGTTCGCCGACGTCACGCCCGAGATGACCATCGCACAGGAGGAGATCTTCGGCCCCGTGCTGTCGATCCTCCCGTACGAGGACCAGGACGAGGCCCTGCGCATCGCCAACGGCACGGTGTACGGGCTGGGCGGCGCCGTCTGGGCGGCCGACGAGGAGACGGCGGTCGCCTTCGCGCGCCGCATGGACACCGGCCAGGTCGACATCAACGGCGGACGCTTCAACCCGCTCGCGCCCTTCGGCGGCTACAAGCAATCGGGCGTCGGCCGCGAGCTCGGCCCGCACGGCCTGGCCGAGTACCTCCAGACCAAGTCCCTGCAGTTCTAGCCCCGAACCCCGCTGCCCTTCAGCCCCGAGAGACGGAATCGACCATGGTCCGCGCCGCCATCCTGCCCGCAGTCGGAGCCCCGCTGGAGATACGGGACATCGTCCTGCCCGATCCCGGCCCCGGTCAGGTCCGGGTGCGGCTCGCCGCAGCCGGTGTCTGCCACTCCGACCTCTCCCTCGCCGACGGCACCATGACGGTTCCGGTCCCCGCCGTCCTCGGTCACGAGGGTTCGGGGACGGTCCTCGCCGTCGGCGAGGGCGTCACCCACGTCGCCCCCGGCGACGGGGTGGTGCTCAACTGGTCCCCGTCCTGCGGGCAGTGCCACCACTGCTCCATCGGCGAGGTCTGGCTCTGCGCCAAGGCACTCACCGGAGTCGGCGCGGTCCACGCCCACGACGCCGAGGGCACGCCGCTGCACCCGGGGCTGAACGTGGCCGCGTTCGCCGAGGAGACGGTCGTCGCGGCCAACTGCGTACTGCCCGCGCCCGCCGGGATCCCGCTCGCCGAAGCCGCCCTGCTCGGCTGCGCCGTCCTCACCGGCTACGGCGCCGTCCGCAACAGCGCCCGGGTGCGTCCCGGCGAGTCCGTCGCCGTCTTCGGCGTCGGCGGCGTCGGCCTGGCCGCCCTCCAGGCCGCCCGGATCGCCGGGGCCGGCCCGATCGTGGCCGTCGACGTCTCCCCGGCCAAGGAGGAACTGGCCCGGGCGGCCGGAGCCACCGAGTTCGTCCTCGCCTCCGACACCACCGCCAAGCAGATCCGCGCCCTCACCGGCGGGCAGGGCGCCGACGTCGCCGTCGAGTGCGTCGGCCGGGCGGAGTCCATCCGCGGAGCCTGGGACTCCACCCGCCGCGGCGGCCGCACCACGGTCGTCGGCATCGGCGGCAAGGAGCAGCGGGTCTCCTTCCACGCCCTGGAGATCTTCCACTTCGCCCGCACCCTCACCGGCTGCGTGTACGGGAACAGCGACCCCGCGCGCGACCTCCCGGTGATCGCCGACCACGTCCGGGCGGGCCGCCTCGACCTGGCCTCCCTGGTCACCGACCGCATCACCCTCGACGGCATCCCGGCCGCCTTCGACGCCATGCTCACGGGCAAGGGCGGCCGCTCGCTGATCGTGTTCTAGGGCCGTCTTCCGGGTTCGTCCCCCGGAGTCGTCCTCCAGGGTCCGGGCGTCGCCGCGGCGGCGCCCGGCGCCCTTGCCGTCAGGGCCTCGTACTGGAGGGCCAGGCCGTCCAGCAGGGCCGCGAGGCCCGTGTCGAAGGCGCCGTCGTCCACCTCGCGCCGGCGCTCGGCCAGCAGATGGGCCTGGCCCAGGTGCGGGTAGTCCGACGGGTCGTACGCGGCCTCGTCGTCCACGAACCCGCCGGCGAACGAGCCCACCGCCGAGCCCAGGATGAAGTACCGCATCAGCGCCCCGATCCGGGTCGCCTGCGCCGGCGGCCAGCCCGCCGCCGTCATCGCGCCGAACACCGCGTCGGCCAGCCGCAGGCCGGCCGGGCGCCGGCCCGGGCCGCGCGCCAGCACCGGCACGATGTTCGGGTGGTCGGACAGCGCGTCCCGGTACGAGCGTGCCCAGTCGTGCAGGGCGGTCCGCCAGTCCCGGCCCGCCCCCGGCTCGAACATCGACAAGTCGACTCTGGCGCTCACCGCGTCCGCGACCGCGTCCAGGATCTCGTCCTTCGTGCGGAAGTGGTTGTAGAGGGAGGGCCCGCTGACCCCCAGCGCGGCGGCCAGCCGCCGCGTCGACACCGCCTCCAGCCCCTCCGCGTCCACCAGTGCGCCCGCCGCCTCGACGATGCGGTCTCTGCTCAGGAGGGGCTTGCGCGGTCTGGCCATGCGCCACATAGTAGGGCCTGCCCGCCAAAAACTACCGGTGCTAGTTAACCTGGCGCCGGACCCCCGGAGGTGCCCGGTGAACCTGGAGCTGAGCGAGGAGCAGGAGGCCGTACGCCGGCTCGCCCGCGAGTTCACCGAGCGCGAGATCGCCCCGTACGCCGCCGCCTGGGACCGCGCCGAGAGCGTGGACCGGGGCATCGTCAAGAAGCTCGGTGACCTGGGCTTCCTCGGTCTGACCGTCCCCGAGGAGTACGGCGGCTCCGGCGGCGACCACCTCGCCTACGTCCTCGTCACCGAGGAGCTCGGCCGCGGCGACTCCGCGGTGCGCGGGATCGTCTCCGTCTCCCTCGGCCTGGTCGCCAAGACCATCGCCGCCTGGGGGACCGAGGAGCAGAAGCGGGCCTGGCTGCCCCGCCTCTGCTCGGGCGACGCGCTCGGCTGCTTCGGCCTGACCGAGCCCGGCACCGGCTCCGACGCCGCCGGCCTCACCACGCGCGCCGTGCGCGAGGGGGACGCGTACGTCATCAGCGGCAGCAAGATGTTCATCACCAACGGCACCTGGGCCGACGTGGTCCTCCTCTTCGCCCGCACCGGTGGCGAGCCGGGCCACCGGGGCATCTCCGCCTTCCTCGTCCCCGCGGACACCCCCGGACTCACCCGCCGCGAGGTCCACGGAAAGCTCGGCCTGCGCGGCCAGGCCACCGCCGAACTCGCCCTCGACGGCGTCCGCGTCCCCGCCTCGGCGATGCTCGGCCCCGAGGGCAAGGGCTTCTCCGTGGCGATGTCCGCGCTGGCCAAGGGCCGGATGTCGGTCGCCGCGGGCTGCGTCGGCATCGCACAGGCGGCACTGGACGCGGCCGTCTCGTACGCGGCGCAGCGCGAGCAGTTCGGCAAGCCGATAGCCCACCACCAGCTGGTCCAGGAGCTGATCGCCGACATCTCGGTCGACGTGGACGCGGCCCGCCTGCTCACCTGGCGGGTGGCCGACCTCGTCGACCGAGGGCAGCCCTTCGCCACCGAGTCCTCCACCGCCAAGCTCTTCGCGTCCGAGGCCGCCGTGCGGGCGGCGGGCAACGCCCTCCAGGTGCACGGCGGGTACGGCTACATCGACGAGTACCCGGCGGGCAAGCTGCTGCGCGACGCGCGCGTGATGACCCTGTACGAGGGCACCAGCCAGATCCAGAAGCTGCTGATCGGCCGCGCCCGCACCGGCGTCTCCGCCTTCTGAACGCACGCCCGCGCCCGGCGCGCACGCACCCTTCTGAGTACGCACCTGAGTACGTGCGCGCATGTGGTCCCGGTCACGCCGCCCGATGCTGGGTCCATGAACGAGACACCGGTCAAGCAGCGCAACTCGGCGGCGTACTACGGCCAGGCCGTCGCGTCCTTCGGCATCGCGATCTGTGCCGTGGCCCTGGGGATCTACCACCTCCAGGTGGACGGCTGGGTCCGCGCCTTCCTCGGCATCGCCGTCCTCTACCTCACCACCTCGGCCTTCACCCTCGCCAAGGTGATCCGCGACCGCCAGGAGCTCACGCAGATCGTCAGCCGGGTCGACCAGGCCCGCATGGAGAAGATCATGGCCGACTACGACCCCTTCCAGCCGAAGGTCTGAGCGCAAAGCCCGCCATGTCGCCCATCTCGGCTAAGCGCTTGCTCACCCTCCGGTAAGGTGTTCCTTCCACGGGAACGAAGAGGGTGAGCGAGCGATGGACAGCGCGGAGGAGACGACCGGCGGCTACCGGCCGTGGTCGGAGGTCACCCCCGACGCCGCGCGGCGGCTGCTCGTCGCCGCGGTCGAAGCGTTCGCGGAGCGCGGCTACCACGCCACCACCACACGTGACATCGCGGGACGAGCCGGAATGAGTCCGGCCGCGCTCTACATCCACTACAAGACCAAGGAAGAACTGCTCCACCGGATCAGCCGGATCGGCCACGACAAGGCCCTGGAGATCCTGGAGACCGCCGCTTGCGGCCCGGGCACGGCCGCCGAGCGGCTCGACGCCGCCGTACGGTCCTTCGTGCTCTGGCACGCCGCGCACCACACCACCGCGCGCGTGGTCCAGTACGAGCTCGACGCCCTCGCTCCGGAGCACCGCTCCGAGATCGTGGAGCTGCGCCGGCGGAGCGATGCCGCCGTCCGCCGCATCCTCGCCGACGGCGTCACGGCGGGGGAGTTCGACGTGCCCGACGTCCCCGGCACCACCCTCGCCGTCCTGTCCCTGTGCATCGACGTGGCCCGCTGGTTCAACGCGGCCGGGCGCCGCACGCCCGACGAGGTCGGCGCGCTCTACGCCGACCTCGTGCTGCGCATGGTGGGTGCGACCCCGGACGGCCCCGGCACGCCCGCCGGCGCCGGCGCGCTTCAGAAGTAGTAGCGGGACACCGATTCCGCGACGCAGACCGGCTTGTCGCCGCCCTCGCGCTCGACCGTGACCGTCGCCGTCACCTGGACCCCGCCGCCCGCCTCCGTGACCTCGGTGATCAGGGCGGTGGCCCGCAGCCGCGAGCCGACCGGCACCGGCGCCGGGAAACGCACCTTGTCCGTGCCGTAGTTGATGCCCATCTTCATGCCCTCGACCCGCATGACCTGCGGCACCAGGCTCGGCAGCAGCGACAGCGTCAGGTAGCCGTGCGCGATCGTGGAGCCGAAGGGGCCCTCCGCGGCCCGCACCGGGTCGACGTGGATCCACTGGTGGTCACCGGTGGCGTCGGCGAAGAGGTCGATCCGCTTCTGGTCCACCTCCAGCCACCCGCTCGGGCCGAGCGGTTCCCCGATCCCTGCGCGCAGTTCCTCGGCGGACGTGAAGACCCTCGGCTCGGCCATGCCTCTCCCTCTCCTGGGCGAATAAGCGCTTGCTCAGCATGGTGGGGCCGTCTGTATCTGTCAACGACACGTCTGTCAACGAATGTCGGACCGGCCGACTACCCTCGGCGTCGTGCCGCAGATTCCCGAGAAAATCCACGAGCTCACCGTCGGCCAGCTGTCCGCCCGCAGCGGCGCGGCCGTCTCCGCGCTGCACTTCTACGAGACCAAGGGCCTGATCAGCAGCCGCCGCACCGCCGGCAACCAGCGTCGCTACAGCCGTGACGCGCTGCGCCGGGTGGCATTCGTACGCGCCGCCCAACGCGTCGGCATCCCGCTCGCCGCCATCCGCGACGCACTCGCCCAGCTCCCCGAGGAACGCACCCCCAACCGCGAGGACTGGGCCCGGCTTTCGGAGGACTGGCGCGCCGAACTCGACCAGCGGATCACCCAGCTGATGCGCCTGCGCGACCACTTGACCGACTGCATCGGCTGCGGCTGCCTCTCGCTGAAGAACTGCACCCTGTCCAACCCGGACGACGTCTTCGGCGAGCGGCTCACCGGCTCCAGGCTGTAGCCGGGGCCTGTGCGGCAGCCACCTCACGGGCCGCCGCCACCAGCTCCGCGTTCGACCGGACCGGCCGCCCGTCCGGCAGGTGCAGTACGTCGCCCACGCCGGTCCGGATGCCCGCACCGCACCGCGCGGCCAGCCGCAGCACCGGCCAGGCGGCGGCCTCCCGCCCGAACAGCAGCAGCGGCACCGGCGGCAGCCACCGCAGCCCCGCCACCAGCGCCGGATCGGCCGCGGCCAGCTCCACCACGAGCCGCAGGCGCGCCGGGTCCCGCACCGGCCAGGCCAGGAACCGCGTCAGCGCCCCCGCCTGCAGCGCCGCCAGCGACCGAGGCCCCGCCAGGGGCCGGGCCCCCGCCTGCGGCTGCGCGCCCGCCTGCGGCCGAGGCTGCGCCAGGGGCCCGGCACCCGAGCTCGTCGTCGGCCCGGGCCCGGCGCCCGCCGGGCCCAGCGGGACCACCGCGTCCACCGCCACGCCCCGCGCCAGCAGGGCCTCCGCCAGCTCCTCGGCCCCCGGCTCCGCGAAGGGCACCACCGCCCGGTCCGGCAACACCGTCCAGGACCGCACCCGCTCCAGCCGCCCCGCCGGATCCGGCTCGGCCCCGATCCCCGCCGACACCGAAAGCGGTACGGAGACCCCCGCGCCCCGCAACGCCTCCAGCACGGGCCCCACGACCCGGGGCGACAGGCTCTCCCGGCCGCACGGGGTCCGCGGATGGACCAGCACCTCCCCGGCCCCGGCGGCGACCGCCCCCAGGGCCGACTCCACCACGTCCTGCGGTGACAGCGGCACGGCGGTCCCGTCGGCGGCGCTGCGCGCACCGTTCAGCGACACCGACACCGACACCGACGCCCCGAGCGGTCCGCGCGGGCTCATGCCGCCCCCGCCGAAGCCGGGTCCGTCATCGAGGCCGCGCCGGCCAGCGCCGGCCGGGGCACGACGATCCCGCAGCCCGCGCACACCGGCCCGTCCCAGGCCCACGCCCCCTCCCAATGGCCATGCCCCGCGCGGGGCCCCCGTCTCTGCCCCGGCAGCTGCGCGGGCCAGCGCAGCTCCTGCTCGCCGCAGACCGGGCAGCCCGTCCCCGGCTCCGACTCCAGTGCCGTGACCAGCCGCCGCAGCACGTCGCCCAGCGTCCCGTCCGGCCGCACCCCGGGATCGGCGCACCGCACCACCGCGTCCCCGCTGCCGCCCCACGCCCACTCCGGCCGGCGCAGCCCGTGGTGTTTCTCGCGGCGGCGCCGCTCCGCGAACTGGCGCTCGTACGCCAGCCAGACCGCACGGGCGTCCTCCAGCTCCTCCAGCGCCGCGACCAGCCGCTGCGGATCGGCCGCCCGGTCCTCGGGGGCGATGCCGTGCCGGTCGCACAGGTGCCACCACGTCGCCCGGTGCCCGTACGGAGCGAACCGCTCCAGGCAGCGTCGCAGCGAATGGCGCCGCAGGGCACGGTCATTGCGTGCGTCCCGCACCTGGTACGCAAGACTTCGGAATCCCGCCATCACACCTTCACCTCCGAACGCGCCCACGCCCGCACCGGGTGGCGTCGTACAACGTCGAACGACGACGCACCGTGAGATGTGCCCAACATGCCCGGTCAGGTGCGGGCGCATGCGGGGGCGGTCGAGGCGTGCGGGTGGCACATGGCCGGAAGTCAGCGCCCCATGCGCCCCGCGGCAACCACGAGCCGGGCCAGCTCCTCGTGGCAGATGTCGCTGTGCGCCCCCGACGGGGGACCCCCGCGCCGGACCACGGACCCGGCGTCCACACTGACGCAACCGGCCGCCGGGACGCCCGAGCGCAGGGCCGCGTCGAGGGTGAGCCGCGGGGTGCCCGGCAGCGCTTGTACCCCGTCGTGACCGATCGCGCCCCACCGCTCGTCGAAACCGAGGAGACCGGCCGAATCCCCTGCCATCCGGGAGGCCAGCGGATAGAAGACCCCCAGGGCCGCGTCGTACGGGGAGTGGCAGGCGACCACCGGGCCGTCGGCCTTGCGCTGCATGCCGCGCAGGGCGCCGCCGCTTCCCTTGTCGTGGGGGAGCCGGTCCGCGAAGGCGTAGTGGGAGAAGGCTCCCTGGAGCAGGGTCACGGACTTCACGTACCGTGCGCCGTCCGGCACCGCGCGCAGCGCGAAGGACACCACCCGGGCCCCGAAGCTGTGGCCTATCAGATGGACCCTCAGGGCCGGCCGGTGTGCCGCGAGTTCGGCGAGCACCGGCCCGAGGCCGTGCTCGCCGACGGTCCCGGCGCGCTTCTTCATCTGGTAGTACGTGGCCTGCCGCAGCAGTTCCTTGGCGCCGTTCCACAGCGCGTGCAGGCCGCCTCCGAGGGAGAGGGCGGGCTCGGCGGCGCCCCCGGGGAGTGCGCCCGCGTCGGCCAGTGCCCCGGTGAGGACCCGGCACACCTCCAGCACGTCCAGCGTGAAGATCGCGGGCACGTCGGGCACGTCGGGCCCCACGGGTATGTCAGGCCCCATGGGTACGTCAGGCCCCACGGGCAGCGCGGGTACGCCGGTCCCCGCGGGGGCGCCGGGACCCACGAGGGCGGTGCCCGCCGGATCCACCGTGTCCACGCCCACCAGCTCCCGTACCAGCGCCCCGAACTCGGTGAAGGCCGCCGCCGAATCCGGCCGGTCCTCCAGCAGTTCCGCGACCCGGTCCAGCTCCGCCACCCGCCCCGGCCAGAACTCCCCGAGCGCCCGCAGCGTGGCGGGGTCCAGGGCCGTCCCGTGGCCCGGCTCGGCGAGCGCGCCGGGCGGGTCGAAGTCCGGTATCGGCTCGTCCGAGAACCGGATCGAGGGCCAGACGACACCCACGTACCCCAGCCGCACCCCTGCCCCCACCAGCCCCGGGAAGGGTGCGTAGAAGCGGTCGAAGAGCCGGGTCGACGTCGACCGGTCGCTGTTCCAGCCGTGAGCGAAGACCAGCAGGTCGGTGGCCTCCAGTGCGGCCACCGCATCCCGGGTGCTCCGGTCCACGTCCCCGTCGGCGTCGAAGGTCAACTCCGCGTACGGACCGACTCCGATACCGATACCGACACTTCTGCCCGTTCCGTCCGACATGGGGTCCCCCTCCGCGCCGCCTCTCCGGTGCCGTCCAGCATCCTGCTGCGGCACCCGCCCGGCCAGACCCCCGGCACCCGCGGATTCACGGGTAGAGCAGGTACCGCCCCCGCACCGCCGCGAACCGCTCCAGTCCCGCCGCCCAGTCGGCCGCGATCTCCTCGACCCCGGCCCCCGCGTCCACCATCGTGCGCACCCGGTCCGAGCCCGTCAGCTGGTCGATCCAGTGGTCGGTGCGCCACGCGAACCCGCTCCACGTCCGCTTCGCCGTCACCAGCAGACCGATCCCGGCGCGCACCGGATCGAAGGCCGCCCGGTCGTGCACGATCAGCCGGACCCCGCCGCACACCTTCCCGGTGAACTTGGAGAAGGTCGGCGTGAACCAGGCCTCGCGGAACCACACCCCGGGCAGCCCCAGCGCCCCGGCCGCCTCCGCCCACCGCCGGTCCACGCCCTCCGCGCCGACCACCTCGAACGGCGTGGTCGTCCCGCGCCCCTCGGACAGGTTGGTGCCCTCGAACAGGCAGGTCCCGGCGTACGCGAGGGCCGTGTCCGGTGTCGGCACGTTCGGGCTCGGCGGCACCCAGGGCAGTCCGGTCGCCCCGAAGAAGGAGTCCCGCCGCCATCCGGTCATCCGGACCGTGTGCAGTTCGACCGGCTGCGCGGCCAGGAACTCCCCGTTGAACAGCAGGGCCAGCTCGGCCACCGTCATCCCGTGCGCGAGCGCGATCGGCTCGCGGCCCACGCCGCTCGCGTACGCGCGTTCCAGCACGGGGCCGGCGGCCCGTACCCCGCCCACCGGGTTCGGCCGGTCCAGGACGACGACCGCCTTGCCGGCGAGCGCGGCCGCGCGCATGCAGTCGTACAGGGTCCAGATGTAGGTGTAGAAGCGGGCCCCGACGTCCTGGATGTCGAAGACGACCGTGTCGATGCCGGCCGCCGTGAACACGTCCGCGAGTTTCTGCCCGCTCTTGCCGTACGTGTCGTACACCGGCAGCCCGGTCGCCGGATCGCGCCCCGCCGCCTCGGAGTCGCCCGCCTGCGCCGTCCCGCGGAACCCGTGCTCCGGTCCGAACACCGCCACCAGCTTCACCCGGGCGTCCGCGTGCAGGACGTCGACCAGGTGGCGGGCGTCGGCGGTGATCCCGGTGGGGTTGGTGACGACGCCGATCCGCCGGCCGGCGAGCGCCGCGTAGCCGTCGGCGGCGAGCTGCTCGAAGCCGGTGCGCACCCGGTCGGTGGCCGCCGCCACCCCCGGGGCCCGGTCCCGGTCCTGGTCCTGGTCTCGGTCCCGGTCCTTGTCCGGGGCCCGGCCGGGTGCCGCGGCCACCGCCCCGAGGGTCCCCAGGGCCCCCGTCGTTCCCGCCAGCCCCAGCAGCCCCCGTCGCGACAGCGTCATTCGGCCACGCTAGGCGCCGTCCCTCTTCCACCCCGACATACCGACCGGTTAGTCTGCCGGGCATCCGGCCATGAAAGGTGATCCCGTGAGCGCGTACCAGGACCAGCGAGTCGTCGTCACCGGCGCGGGCGGCGGCATCGGCGCCGCCCTCGCCCACCGCTTCGCCGCCGAGGGGGCCACGGTCGTGGTCAACGACCTCGACGCCGCCAAGGCCGCCGCCGTGGCGGCCGGGATCGGCGCCCGGGCGATCCCGGTCCCGGGCGATGCGTCGGCCGTCGTGGCCGAGGCCCGCGAGGCGCTCGGCGGCCGGGTGGACGTCTACTGCGCGAACGCCGGACTCGCCTCGGGAGGGGACGCGTTCGCCGACGAGGCCGTCTGGGAGGCGGCCTGGGACACCAACGTCATGGCGCACGTCCGCGCCGCCCGGCTGCTGCTGCCCGACTGGCTGGAGCGCGGGAGCGGCCGCTTCGTGTCCACCGTCTCGGCCGCAGGGCTGCTCACCATGATCGGGGCGGCGCCGTACAGTGTCACCAAGCACGGTGCGCTCGCCTTCGCGGAGTGGCTCTCGCTGACCTACCGCCACCGCGGTGTGGAGGTGCACGCCATCTGCCCGCAGGGGGTCCGCACCGACATGCTGACGGCCGCGGGCTCGGCGGGCGAACTCGTCCTCGCGCCGACCGCGATCGAGCCGGCAGCGGTTGCGGACGCACTGTTCGACGGCATGGAGAAGGGCCGGTTCTTGATCCTCCCGCACCCCGAGGTCGCGGACTACTACGCCGCGCGCGCCACCGAACCGGACCGCTGGCTCTCCGGCATGAACCACCTCCAGCGGAAGTGGGAGACCACGTGACCCCGCCCTCCGGCTACGCCGCCAAGCCGTGGCGCGCACTCCTCAGCCCGGCCCAGCGGGCCCCCGTCTGCCCGCCGCCCAGCCTGCTGCACGCCTTCCGCGACGCCGTCGCCCGCGCCCCCGGGCGCACCGCGCTGGCCTACTTCGACGGCCGCATCGGCTACGCGCAGACCGACGCCCTCTCCGACTCCGTCGCCGGCCACCTCGCCGCCCGCGGTGTCGGCCGCGGGGACCGGGTCGCCGTCATGCTGCAGAACACCCCGCACTTCGTGCTCGCCGTGCTGGCCGCCTGGAAGGCCGGCGCGGTGGTCGTCCCCCTCAACCCCATGTACAAATCGGGAGAGGTCGGGCACATCCTGCGCGATTCCGGGGCCGTCGCGCTGCTGTGCGAGGGGCGGGCGTGGTCGGCGTACCTGGCCGAAGCCGTCCGTGACACCGCGGTACGGGCCGTCCTGACCGCCTCGGACCACGAGTTCCAGACCCGCAACGACCCCCGCGTCTTCCCCCCGGCGCCCCCCGCCTCCGCCCCCGCCCCGGCGAGCGCGGCCGCGACGGTCCCGCATCCGCGCACCCCGCAGGACGAATCCCGGCAGGCGGAACCCCCGCAGGCCGGATCCCCGCAGTCCGGACCCCCGCCGT
>NZ_JBHYVA010000021.1:0-30240 GCF_042750055.1 Streptomyces sp. NPDC059456 | reverse complement strand
CGTTATTGCGGGCTGCCGTGCAGCTCCCGGTGCCACAGCGCCTCGCAGAGCAGGTCCAGGCCCTGGCGGACGTGTCGCCGGTAGGTCCCGTACGGCAGGCCCAGGCGGCGGGCGGCGGCTTCCTGGGTGGGGGCTCCGGAGAAGTAGCCGGCCGTCAGGGCCTCGCGGGCGCGGACGCCGCGCGGGTCGCCGGCGAGGTCGTCGACGGCCTGGCGCAGCAGGGCGCGCAGTTCGCCGACCGGATCGGCGAGGTCGGCAGCGAGCCGCGCCCGGCTCAGGGCGCAGGCGGCGAAGGCGCGGGAGTCGCGCCAGTGCGCCAGCGCCTCGCGGACGGCCTGGTCGAACGCGGTGCGTGAGAAGCCCGAGGGACCGGAGGGGGCCGGCACCTCGGTCCGGGTGATGATGTGGCGGATCCACGCCTCGACCGGCACCTGCCGCCAGTCGATGCAGAACAGCCCGTACGTGTGCTCGCTGACCCGTGCCCGTACACCGGTGTCGTGCATGACGCCCTTGAGCCGCTGCGCCCAGGCCTCGGCGTCCCGGTAGACGACGAAGCCGTGGGCGCGGCCCCGGCCGCGGGCGGCCTCCGCCTGGGCCCGGGAGTTGCTCAGGTCGATGACGACGGAGGGGACCTGGTAGCGGGCGGGGTAGATCGAGAACCGGCTCATGCCGATGTGTTCCCCGGGCCGCACGGGGGCGGTGGCCTCCGTGTACTCCCAGGCGGCCGCGACGACGGGGTCGGTGGCGAGGTCCTGGGGATCGGGAGGGGCGGGCAGCTGGAGGCGGGTCGTGAACGCGACGGGCTCGCCGGTGCTCACCGACCGGAAAACGCTGAACGCCTGCGGCTGGCGCTCCAGCCAGTAGCGCACGAGTTCCGCGGAGGCGTGCCCCTCGGCCTCCTCGGCCATGCGCAGCACGACATCGATGTCGTCGGGCTGCAGGACGCGTTCGTGCACCTCCTCCTCGCGGGTCGACGCGCCGCGCCGGGCGGGGCTCTCCAACTCGCGGAAGAGGTAGAACAGTTCGTCGGGTATGACGCTGACCCGCTCGTCGACGCCCTCGCGCAGCAGGCGCAGGTACTCCTCGGCCAGCCGCTGACGCATCGCCATGAAGGCGTTGGGGGCGCGCCAGCGCAGGTCCGCGGCCAGGGTCTCGCGCGCGGCGTCGTGCGGGTAGAGGCCCCGGGGGGTGGACTCCACGAACGGCAGCTCCCTCAGCCAGCCGAACAGCCGGTGGGTGTCCTCCTCGGGCAGGACCGCGGCGAGCAGTTCCTCGGACGTCGAATGCGCCTGGGCCACCACCTCCAGGGCGCGCCGGTGCGCCGTCGTCGGCACTTCCCCGATCAGGCCCGCCATCAGGGTGCGCAGGATGTCCGCCGAGGGCGCCCGCATCTCCTCGCCGCTCCAGCCGGCGGACCCGGCTGCTGCCGCGAGGGAGAGGGCCAGCGGGTTGCCCCCGGCGAAGTGCAGGATGTGCTCCTCCAGTTCGGACGGGATGCGTGCCGCGGCCAGCAGGCTCCGGGCCTGCCCGTCGGAGAAGGGCTCCAGCTCGCCGACGTGCAGGAGCCCGGTCCAGGCGGAGTCCGCGGTCCAC
The DNA here is from genome assembly GCF_042750055.1 of Streptomyces sp. NPDC059456. Classification (NCBI taxonomy): domain Bacteria; kingdom Bacillati; phylum Actinomycetota; class Actinomycetes; order Kitasatosporales; family Streptomycetaceae; genus Streptomyces; species Streptomyces sp. NPDC059456. Next base: position 28,647 of record NZ_JBHYVA010000021.1, on the reverse strand, counting down.
TGGACGTGGGGCGGGATCCGGCCGGCCAGGACCACCAGGGTGTCGTCCGCGGCGCGGGGCAGGAAACGCTGCCACAGCCAGCTCTCCAGCCCCTGGCAGTGCTCGAAGGAGTCCACGAACAGGACGGTGCCGGCCACTTCCAGGAGGGGGGCGGCCGCACGCTCGAAGTCGGCCGGGTCCCGGCTGACGAAGCGGCCGTCCAGTTCCAGGAGCAGCCGGCCCGCCGCACGGGCCTCGTCCGCCAGGCACCGCACCAGCGACGATTTCCCGATGCCGCCGGGGCCGTAGAGGTAGAACGCGAAGGGTGCCTGCGGGTCTCCGGCCAGCGCTGCCGCGAAGCGGCCGACCTCCTCCTCCCTTCCGATGAAGGCACGCTCCCGCGCTCTGCTGAGTCTCTCTCCCACGGACGCCACGTCGGCTCCCCTCCCGGATCTGGAAACCGGGCGGATTACCCGGATCCTCTGCGAAGAGGGCCGGTCGGGACGGCGGGTTCCAGATCAGGCCACGGAATGTGCGCCCCTCCGGCCGGAAAATGCCTGCGGGGACGACCGGTTGACGGTCGTCCCCGCGCAGGCGCGGCCGGTCAGCTGCCGGGGGTCAGCAGGATCTTGCCGCGGGTGCCGCCGGCTTCGAGGAGGGCGTGCGCGCGGGCCGCGTCCTCGAACGGCAGGACCTCGGAGATCCGCAACGTCAGCTGCCCTTCCTCCACCCGTCGCGCCAGCGCGTCGAGCATGGGTGCGTCGATCCGTACGCCGTAGACGTCCACGCCGACGGAGCGCTCGGGCTCCGGGACGGCGAAGGGGGTCAGCGACAGGAAGCGGCCTCCGTCGCGCACCGCCGCGATCGTCTCCGGCCGGCCGGCGGCGTCGATGACCACGTCGTAGGCGCCGGCGGGCAGGGCGTCGGTGTCCGAGAAGACCTCGCAGGCCCCCAGTTCGGCCACGGTACGGGCGTCGCCCGCGCGGGCGAGGCCGGCCGGCCGCCATCCGCGCAGGGCCGCCAGCTGGACGGCGAAGCCGCCCACCGCGCCCGCGGCGCCGCTCACCAGGAGGCGGCCGGAGAACTCCGGGCCCAGCCGGTCCAGTGCCTGCTCCGCGGTGAGGGCGGCCAGCGGGAGGGCCGCGGCGTGCTCCAGCGCGACGTTCGCCGGTGCGGGCACGGCGAGCGCCTCGGCCAGGGCGATGTACTCGGCGGTCACTCCGGCTCCGTCGCCCAGCGGGGAGCGCAGGGCGACGATGCGGTCGCCCTCCGCGAAGCGGGTGCTGCCGGGGCCGACCGCGACGACGGTGCCGGAGACGTCCCAGCCGACGACGGCGGGCAGGACCGGCGAGGGGATGTCGCCCCGGCGTACGGCGAGGTCCACGGGGTTCACCGCGGCGGCGGCCACCCGGACGAGGATGTCGCCGGGACCCGGCTGCGGCGTCTGCGTCTCGGCGACGGCGAGGACGTCCGGGGATCCGTGGCTGTTGATGACGACGGCTTTCATGCGGTGGCTGCCTTTCGGGTCCGCCCCAGGTGGCGCATCGCGGGCTTTTCCACTGCCACGTAGAGCAGCCATGCCACGACGAGGGTCGCCAGTGCTTCGAGGACCAGCACGCCGATGCCGGCGGCGGTGCCGAAGAACTTCTCGGGGCCGATCAGTTCACGTACGACGTTGAGGAGGATGAGATGGACCATGTAGAAGGCGAAGGAGACTTCGCCGAGCCAGACCAGTGGCCGGCTGCGCAGCACCGAGGGGCGGCCCGAGACGTCCTTGAGGGCGACCGCCGGGATCAGCAGGGCCATCGGGATGACGAAGACCGCGTCGAGGGCGTACAGCCACGGGACGTGGAGGGACAGGGCGTAGGCCGCCACGCAGGCGAGCGCGGCGGGCAGCGGCCGCACGCCGAACCTGCGGCCGGTGACGACGATGCGCGCCATCAGCATCCCGAGGACGAAGTCCAGGGCGCGCACCGGCGGGAGCATGTACACGCTCCAGTACTGCCAGACGGAGGCAGGTGAGCCCTCGGGCATGGGCGGGTTCCCCGGCAGCACCAGGTAGGCGAGGGTGGGGACGGCGATCACCGCGGCGGCGGTCCCGGCGGCCCAGCGCCACAGGTGGTCCGGCGGGATCCGCTTGATCCGGCGCAGGAACAGCGGGAAGCAGAGGTAGAAGAAGAGCTCGCAGGCCAGTGACCAGCTGGGCGGGTTCACGCCGAGGAACACGGAGAATTCCGGGACCCAGGCGTGGACGAGGAACAAGTTGGGCACGGCCTGCCACCACTGGGTGGTGGCTCCGGCGAGCAGGGCCAGGGCGAGCACCCAGGTGACGAGGTGGTTCGGGTAGATCTTGAAGAACCGCCGGCGCCAGAAGTGCCGGGCGGGGTCGTCCGACCGCGCCGACCAGGTCAGGACGAATCCGCTGAGGATGAAGAAGAAGCTCACGCCGGCCCAGCCCGCGTTGCTGAAGAGCCACCGGTACCCGTCGGCGACGTCCGTGGAGGCGAACGGGTTCAGGGCGGGGAGTGCGAGTGAGGAGTGGTAGCCGAACACCAGCAGGGCAGCGAAGAACCGCAGGCCGGTCAGGGAGGGGAGCCGGCCGTGCACGGCCCGGTGGGGCTCGGTGGCGCGCTCCGTCGGTATCGCGGCAGGTTCCGCGGTCGTGGACAAGGTGTCTCTCCGGAGGAAGGCGGGAGGTGGGCGGGGCCGTGCGGCCGGCCGGAGCGGGCGGGCTGGCGGTACCCGCTCCGGCGTCGCGCAGGCGTGCTGCGGGGTTCAGTCCCGGTCGAGGAATCCGCCGAGCAGGGCGACGAGTTCGGCCGTCTTCTCGAAGATGACCATGTGGCCGCTCTCCAGTTCGGCGTACTCGCTGCCCGCCACGGCCGCGTGGATCTCGCGCGAGTGCTCGACGGGGATCAGTACGTCCCGGGTGGAGCCGATGACCAGGGTGGGTGCGGTGATGGCGGGGAGCCGGTCGCTGATGTCGACCCGGTGGTCGAGCTCGATCTGCTGCAGGGTCCACGCCTCGGCCTTGATCCCGGCGACGGTGGCCTTGACGCCCTCGCTGCCGAAGCCGGCGAGGAAGGGGGGCGAGAAGATCAGCAGCGCGCTGTACGCGGCGAAGGCCTCCTCGTCGAGGGCCGGGAGCCGCCGCCAGAGGTCGGTGGCCAGCTGCTGGCGCGGGTCGTCGTTGCGGGCCCAGCCGTTGATGACGACGAGGCGGCGGACGAGTTCGGGGTGCTTGGCCGCGGCGGCGGCCGCGACGACGGCGCCCAGGGAGAAGCCGACGATGTCGAACGGCTCGTCGGTGACCGCGCGGGCCGCGCCGATCGCCTGCTCCACCAGTTCGTCCAGGCTGAGCTCGTCCGCGTGCAGCGGGGTCAGGCCGCTGCCCGAGCAGTCGGGGGTGATCACGGTGTAGCGGTCGCTGAACTGCTCGCGGATGTGGCCGAACTGGGCTTCGCCGTGACCGCCCGTGCCGTGTACGAACAGCAGGCCGGGGCCGGTGCCCTCCGCGGTGTACTGGACGGGGGTGCCATTGACGTCGATCGTGGGCACGGGGGCTCCTCAGGGTGTGGAGTGGACAAAGGGGCTGAAAGACGGAGAGTTGAAAGACGGGGAGGTGGAAGAGGGGAGGCAGGCGCGGGGGGTTCAGCGCAGGGCCGGCTCCGGCCGCTGCTCCTCACGGGGTGTGCCGGGCAGGTCCGACGGCCGGGGACGCGGACGTGCCCACCGCCGCATGACGGGGCGTTCCACGCACACCAGGAGCAGCCAACCGACGAGCAGGGTGGCGAGGAAGAAGCCGATGAGGACGAGGACGCCGGGCAGCGGCGCGAAGAGCTTCTCGTCCATCAGCGCGGTGCGGCCGAAGTACATGACCACGTACTGGGCGAGGTAGAAGCCGAAGGAGACTTCGCCGAGCCACTGCATCGTGCGGCCGCGCAGCACCGTCGGGGCACCGTCCACATCGGCCCGGGCCACCGCGCAGATCAGCACGGACACGGGGATGATGGTCGCGACGTTGAGCCCGTACAGGAACGGCACTTCCAGGGCCACGGCGTAGCCGGCCAGGCACAGCAGCGCCGCCGGGACGATCCCGATCCGGGGGAAGGCCCCCGCCAGCACGAGCCGGGCGAGGATCATGCCGAGCACGAACTCGAACATCCGCACCGGCGGGAAGTTGTAGCCGAACCAGAACTCCCACAGGGAGATGCCGAACCCCTCGGGGGTGGGCGGGTGCTGCGGCATGAGGAAGTCGGTGATCAGCTGGACGGCCACCATGCAGGCGACCATCGCGGCGGCCCAGGCCCACAGCGCACCCTCCTTGATCCGCAGCACGGGCCGGATCAGGAACGGGAACAGCAGGTAGAAGAGCAGCTCCGAGCAGAGGGACCAGCTGGGCGGGTTCACGCTGATGAAGGTCGCGTGCTGCGGGAACCAGGAGTGGATCAGGAAGAGGTTCGGCAGCCACGCGGACACCGGCGTCACGGCACCGGCGAACAGCACCATGGCGAGCGCCCACATCACCACGTGGTTGGGGAAGATCTTCAGCAGTCGTCGGCGCCAGAACCCGGTGATCGTGTCGCGGGGCTTGGCCGACCAGGTCAGCACGAATCCGCTGAGGACGAAGAAGAACGAGACGCCCATCCAGCCGGCCTTGCTGAACAGCCAGCGGAAGCCCTCCTCCCAGCCCTGGTCGGCGAAGGGGTTCATGGGCGGATCGCTGAACGTCGCGTGGAAGAAGAAGACCAGTGCGGCGGCGATGAACCGCAGTCCGGTGAGCGAGGGGAGCTTGGATCCGGAGCGCTCGGGGGCCGCGCTGGTGGTGTTCGCAGACGGTGCGGTCATGGGTGGAGGGCCCTTTCAGGAGACGTGGGTCAGCCGGCGCTGCGACGGGGACTCGTCGGCAACCGCGGTCCGCCGGTCGCGGGAACGGGCCCAGCGGCGCATGGCGGGCCGTTCCACGCAGACCAGGAGCAGCCGGCCGAGGGCGAGCGCCCCGGCGAACTCGGCGGCCACGACGGCGATGCCGGTGGGGGTGGCGTAGGTCCGGTGGTCCATCAGCGTCGTGCGCGTGAAGGAGAGCACGATCTGCTGGGCGAGGTAGAAGCCGAAGGAGACTTCGCCGAGCCACTGCATCGTGCGGCCGCGCAGCACCGTCGGGGCGCCGTCCACATCGGCCCGGGCCACGGCACAGATCAGCAGCGAGACCGGGACGATCGTCGCGATGTTCAGCCCGTACAGGAACGGCACTTCCAGGGCCACGGCGTAGCCGGCCAGGCACAGCAGCGCCGCCGGGACGATCCGGATCCGGGGGAAGGCCCGCGCCAGCACGAGCCGGGCGAGGATCATGCCGAGCACGAACTCGAACATCCGCACCGGCGGGAAGTTGTAGCCGAACCAGAACTGCCAGACCGTCACATCGGTGCCCGGTGCGGGCGGGCTGCTCGGCGCCAGGAAGTCGGTGATCAGCTGCACGGCCACCATGCAGGCGACCATCGCGGCCGCCCAGGCCCACAGCGCACCCTCCTTGATCCGCAGCACGGGCCGGATCAGGAACGGGAACAGCAGGTAGAAGAGCAGCTCCGAGCAGAGCGACCAGGACGGGGTGTTGAGGCCCATGTGGACGGCCGGGTCGGGGAACCACGACTGGATCAGGAAGAGGTTCGGCAGCCAGACCTTCAGGGGGACCGCCGTGCCGGCGAACAGCACGATGGTCAGCGCCCAGGTGGCGATGTGGTTGGGGAAGACCTTCACCAGGCGCCGGCGCCAGAACCCGGTGATCGTGTCACGGGGCTTGGCCGACCAGGTCAGCACGAACCCGCTGAGGACGAAGAAGAACGACACGCCCAGCCAGCCGGCCTTGCTGAACAGCCAGCGGAAGCCGTCGGCGACGTCCTCGTCGGCGAACGGGTTCATCGATATGAAGATCAGGGACGCGTGGAAGAAGAAGACCAGTGCGGCGGCTACGAACCGCAGTCCCGTCAGCGAGGGGAGCTTGGGTCTGGCGGGTGACGCGAGGCTGCTGGGCATGGGCTGGCTGGCTCTCTCGTTCGGTGGGCGCGGTTCAGGCGGTCGGCGCGGCGGTGGCGGCCTCGGTGGCGAGTTCCTTCGGGCGGCGGCGGGCGGCGCGCACGGTCTGGGTGAGCAGCAGCGCGCCGAGGGCGGTGAACGCCGCGGCGCCGACCGTCACCGCGCGGGTTCCCAGGCCCTGGTCGATGAGCTGGCCGCCGGCCCACGAGCCGAGGGCGGCGCCGAGGCCGAACGCGGACATGTTGACGGTGAGGGACAGGGTCGGCGCGTCCGCCGCCGCGGAGAGGACCTTGGCCTGGAGTCCGGGAATCAGGGCGAAGGTCGCCACGGAGAACAGGATCAGGAAGGCGGCCGCGCCGATCGCCGACGGTGCGGCGAACCAGTACAGGACGCAGACGCCGGCCAGGGTCCAGGACTGGCGGAAGACGGCGGTGTCGGCGGACCGGTCGGCGGCCCTGCCGCCGATGGTGTTGCCGGCGATCGACCCCAGGCCGTAGGCGACGAGCACGGCGGGGGCCCAGGCCGCGGGGAAGTGCCCGACCTCGGTGAGCAGCGGCACCATGTAGGTGATCAGCGTGAACATGCCGCCCGAGCACAGGACGGTGGCCAGGACGGTGCCGATCACCTGCCAGTCCTTGAACACCTTCAGCTCGTGTGCGGCCGAACTGCCGGCCGTTCGGCCGTCGTCCGGGATGACCAGCAGGATCAGGGCGGCGGCGAGCAGGGCGAGCACGGCGACGCCGGCGAAGGTGGCGCGCCAGTTCAGCTGCTGTGCCACCAGGGTGCCGAGGGGGACTCCGAGCACCGTGGCCAGGTTGACGCCCAGTTGGGTGGCGGCGACCGCGGAGCCTTCGCGTCCTTCGGCGGCCATGCTGCCGGCGGTGACGACGCAGACGGCGAGGAACGTGCCGTGGATGACGGCGGTCAGCATGCGGCCGACCACCAGGAGGCCGAAGGTGGGCGCGAGGCTGGAGACGACGTTGCCCGCGACCGAGACCAGGAGCAGCGCCACGAGCAGGTACTTGCGGCGGATGCGGGTGGAGACGGCGGTGACGATCGGCCCGCCGACCACCACGGTCAGGGCGTAGACCGTGACGAGCAGGCCGGCGGTGGGGATGGTCACCGAAAGGTCTCCGGCCAGGTCGCCCAGCATTCCGCTCGGCGCGAGTTCGGCGGTGCCGACGCAGAAGATGGCCAGGATCAATACAGCCATACGGGACCGCATGGATTGCCTCTCGTGAGCAGCGGGCGGCGGTGGACGGGGCCGGGGAGTCCGGGAGTTCAGGCCGCGGGGGCGGCACGGAGCCGGGGAGCCGGGGAAATCCCGGGAGCCCGGCGGATCCCGGGGATCCGGGGAATCGAGGGATCCGGAGGACTCCTCGCGAGGTCGGCGCTACACGAGCCGTTTTCAAAGCCTCGAGATGACTCTAGTAGCGACTTGGCTAATATACAAGCACATTGGGCACTAGGAGAGCGCCGGTACCGGTCGACGTACGAGGACGACGGCCAGCACCACCACCCCGAGCACGACCGAGGCCACCGGCAACCAGATGGCCGAGCGGCCGAGAAGGGCGGCGCCCAGCGCGGATCCGCCGGCGATCCCGACCTGGAAGCCGGTGACGTACACGGAGGAGGCCCGGTCGGCGTCCCCGGCCGCAAGGCGCATGACCGCCGTCTGGAAGACCGGACCGGCGGCGGCGAACGCCCCGCCCCACACGGCGACGGCGATGCCCGCCACGGTGTACTGCACCACCCGCGGGGCCGGCACGAACGCGAGGGCAAGGAGGCCGGCGCCCGCAGCGAACGCCGCCATCGTCACGGTCGCCGCGCGCTGCGGGGCCCGGTCGTTGTGGCGGCCGATGAGGTAGGTGCCGGCGGCCCCCGCGAGCCCGAAGACCGCGAGGAGCGCGACGACCGAGCCCGGCGTCCCGGTCACCTCGGTGACGATGACGGCGAAGTAGGTGTAGCTGAGGAAGTGCGCGGTGACGAGCACGACCGCGACGCCGCACAGCGTCAGGACCGCGGGCCAGTCGATGCGCTCCCCCGCCGCCCGGCCGGCTCCGGCTCCGTCCTCGCGCGCGGCCGGGCCGGTCCCGCGCGGCCGCAGCGCCCAGAGGAGCGCGTACGTCACCGCTACGGTCGCGGCCGCCAGCACCAGGGCCGTGGCCCGCCAGCCGATGAGCTCCCCGATCAGGGTCGTACCGGGACTGCCCACGATCGCCGCGAGCGACGCACCGCCGAACACCGCGGCGGTGGCGGTTCCCACGTGTTCACGGGGCACCAGGGCCGCGGCCGCCGGAGCGATCAGCGACCACAGCACCCCGTGCGTGAGCGCGGCGGCGACCCGGCTGACGGCCATCATGGCGAACCCGGTCGAGGCGGCGGCCAGCACCTCGGCGACGACCAGGACGCCGAGGGAGACCACCAGCGCCGTGCGGCGCGGGACGCGCGCGGCGAGCGCGACGGTCGGCACGGTGACGAGGGCGGCGACCACGGCGTATCCGCTGATGAGCAGCCCGACCCGCGCGGCCGTGACGTCGAGGTCGCCGGCGATGTCGCGGATGAGTCCCACCGGGAAGACCTCGAAGGTGACGTACACGAACGCGGCCCCCGCGAGCACCGCCAGCCGCAGCGCGGTCGGCGCGTCGATCCCCGGGGCTGTCCCCGGGGCCGTCCCCGGGGCCGTCGTACCGCTCATCGGCGCGTCCCCGGCGCGTCCCGGTCGATCCGTACCAGGACCTTGGGACGGCTGCGCCGGTCGCTCGCCAAGTGGGCGAAGGCGGCGTCGAGTTCGTCGAGCGGGAAGACCCGGTCGACGAGGGCGTCCAGGTCCACGGCTCCTGACTCCACGAGGGCCACGAGCCGGTCCCAGTAGCCGATGCCGGACAGCACACCGTGGAGCGTGACGTCCCGGATCACCAGGGCCGCGGCGTCGAAACCGTCCACGGCGTGGTGCGGCGTCCCGAGCTGGGCCACCCGCCCGCCGGACGCGACCAGGCGCAGGGCCGAGCGCACCGCGGCCGTGCTCCCGGAGGCCTCGATCACCGCGTCGTAGGCCTCCTCGTCCGGCCGGGCCGGGGCGGCGCAGGCCCGCAGGCCGAGGTGCTCCGCCAGTTCCCGGGCGGGGGGCTGCGGGTCGAAGACGACGGGGTCGGCGCCCATGGCCCGCGCGGCCTGTGCCGCCGCCAGCCCGAGCGTGCCCGCCCCGAGGACCGCGACGCGGTCACGGGAGGTCACGTCGAGCCGGTCGAGTGCGTGGACCGCGGCGGCGGTCGGCTCCAGCAGGGCTCCGGCCTCGTCGGAAAGGCCGTCGGGTATCCGGGTCAGGGTGTCCGCCGGCGCGGTGAGCAACTGGGAGCCGGCGCCTGGGTGGTCGCCGAGCACGCCGATCTCGCTGCGGTCGGGGCAGTACCGGATGCGGCCGGCGCGGCACTGCGGGCACCGGCCGCAGGTACGGAAGTTGTGCCCCGAGACGCGCTGCCCGGCCAGGCCGCCGTCCACCCCGGGGCCGAGGCCGACGACGGTGCCGATCCACTCGTGCCCGGGGACGAAGGGGTAGCTCTTCAGGCCGTCGCGCAGGTAGTTGCTGGTGCCGTCGTAGAAGCCGAGGTCGGTTCCGCACAAGCCGAGCAGGCTCACCCGGACCAGCACCTCCCCGGGGCCGGGTACGGGCGGATCGGCCTCGGCGACCGACAGCGTGTGGGGGGCGGTGAGCCGAATGGCCTTCATCGGGGGTCCTCGTCAGGGGTGGGCCCGACCGCGGTGCGGCAGAGCGTGATGTCCTCGCGCAGGCGGCCCGGCGCGTTCCGGTAGTCGTTCTCCACGAGCACGGAACGGACCGTGCAGTGCCGCAGCAGCTCGGACAGGTCGTCGAAGGCGGTGCCCGGTGCCGGTGCCGGAGCGGCGCCTGCACCGCCGGCGGGGAGAGCGGGTTCCTTCACGTGCAGGTCCGGCAGCAGCAGCCCGCTCGCCGCGACCGCGCGGGCGAAGGCGAGGGGATCGTGCCCGGCCTCCTTGAGGTTGCCGGTGTCCAGCACCAGGCGCAGGGCCGGGTGGTCGACCGCGCGGGCGAGGGCGAGCGAGTCCCGGGCGCCGAGGGGCGATTCGTACGCGAGCGTGATGCCCGGCCCCGGCCCCGTACCGGCCCCCGGCCCCGAACCCGCCTCCGCGATGCGTTCGCACAGGGTGCGCAGCGCATCGACCGTGCCGGCCCGCAGCCCGGCGGTGGCCGGCAGGCTCCGCCGGAAGCCCGGGACGTGCAGCACCCGCACGTCCAGGCGCAGCGCGCAGTCCAGGGCCCGCTCCAGTACGGCGAGCGCGGGCGGGCGGGCCCTCCCGCGGTCGTCGGCCAGTCCGATGTCGTTGATGTGGTTGACCGCGAGCACGTCGACCCGGATGTCCTTGCCGAAGGCCTCTGCGGCGCGCAGTTCGGCGGGGTCGCCGAGCAGGGGCCCGCGGTGGGCGCCGCCGAAGTCGAGGTGCAGCAGGTCGGCTCCGGCCGCCAGGGCGGCGCGCGCGGCGCCGGCCCGGTCCGTGCCGATCCGCCACTGCGGTGCGGCGACCGCGACTGCGGCCGTCGGCGGGGCCATGGCCGTCACGGGCGGCCGCCGATCCGGATGGCCGCCTTGAGCACCCGCCGTCCCCCGGCGACCCGGTCGGCCGAGGCCAGCACCGAGTTGATGAGGTCGGCGGCGTCCGCGAGGCCGACCTCGTGGGTGAGGACGCCCTCCCCCGGGGGTGCTCCGTCCCCCCGGGCCAGCAGGAGGCCGACCGCTTGCCGCAGGTGCTCCCCCGACACCCCGCGGTGGCCGTGCAGCAGCAACGGTCCGGCCGGGCGGTCGAAGCGGTGCACCCGCGGCGGCCAGGGCGTGCCGCCGCAGTTGTCCGCGCGCAGGGCGGCGACGTCGATGGCGCCCGCGGTCAGGGCGACGGGGCCGGCCGGCAGGCCCGCGTGCACGTCGACCAGCAGGGTGCCCCGTACGTGGCGGTCCACCGCGGTGAGTGCCTCCTGCGTCCCGGTGCGCGGCGTGGCGATCACGACGGCGGCCGGCGAGGGCAGGGCGGCCAGCAGGTGCGGCAGGTCGGCGGCGTGCGGGCGGACCGCATCGGCGCCGTGGCCGACCAGGAGCACGGGCAGCCCGGGGAGTTCGCGCCGCCAGGCGTCGCGGGCGAGCCGTCCGACGATCCCGTCCCCCCACACCACCAGGGCGGCGGGGCGGGTCGTGGCCACGGCGGTGCGCAGGCCGTACAGGACCGAGGCCAGGGGCTCGGCCAGTGCGGCCACGCGGGGCCGGTCCGCGCCCTCGGGTACCGGCAGGACCAGTCCCGCGCGTACGGCGGCCGCGGGGATGCGGGTGCGTTCGGCCCACAGGCCCGGCAGGTTGTGGCCCAGCAGGAACGAGGGGTCGTCGGGGTGGGTGGGGTTGACGGTGACCAGTGCCCCGGCGGGAAGGCCGGAGTCCCCCGGCTCCACGACGCGTGCCACGCCTTCGTGGCCCAGGACGGGGGTCGCGTCGGGGCGCAGCCCGCGCAGGATCTGCCAGTCGGTGCCGCAGATGCCGGCGACGGCCGGGGCGAGCAGGAGGTCGCCCGGGGCGAGCGGCGGGGTGGCCACCTCGGCCACCTCGACGAGAGTGCGGCCCTCGGCGTCCGCGGGCAGGCGCCGCAGCGCGCGGTGGGTCGGGGCGCTCACTGCACGAACTCCGGCTGCCAGTGGCCGATGCGTTCCGCCCCGCGGAGCGCGTCGACGGTGCCGGGTCCGCAGAACACCAGCCGGTCGGCGAGCCACGCCGGGTCCCGGCCCTGGTCGGCGTAGGAGGTGGCGGTACGGAGCTGTCGGCGTAACTCGTCGGCGTAGGGGGTGCCGAGCCCCTCGACCACTCCCCCGCCCAGGCCCAGCACGTCGAGGTGCGGGTCGAGGCACCACAGGGTGCGCAGCATGTGGGCGACGGGCTCGACGCACAGTGCGAGCAGGCGCCGGGCCCCCGGGTCCCGGGCCGCGAGTGCCCCGGGGAGCCACGTCGTGAGCCCGGGGCCGGCGTCGAGACCCAGTCGTGCGGCGACACGGGCGATGCCGGGCCCGGAGGCGATCGAGGCGAGGTGGTCGGGCGCTCCGCAGGCGCACGGAAGTCCCGAACGCTCGGGGACGAAGCCGGTGACCATGGCCGGGAGGTGGCCGATCTCGCCCTGCAGGCCCCGGTCGTCGACCGGGATCTGGTTGCGCCGCAGGTCGGCGATGCGCAGTGCGATGCCGCTGCTGATGGTCAGGTACCCGATGCGCCGGGTGCCGGGACGGGCGTGGCCGGCGGCGAAGTCCGCGAGGGCGGCGGTGACGTCGTTGACCAGGTTCCAGGTGACGTCGGGACGGCGGCGGTGCAGGTCGGCGTGCAGGTCGTACGGTGCGCTCTCCGCTCCCCACAGCGGCGCCGATCCGTGGACGGTGCCGGTGAGGTGGTCGAGGGCCGCCCCGAAGGAGAGGGCCGCGCGGGCGCCGGGGGGCGCCGCCCGGCACAGCAGGTCGGCCATCTCCTCCCGGAGTTCGGCGACGGACCGGTCGGGGTGGTTGAGCCTGCTGGGCGAGCGGAGGCGTTCGACGGGGGCCCCCGCTCCGCCGGCCCGCAGCCGCGTCCACGTCCCGCCGACGTCCGCCGCCAGGGCAGCGGCGGCGGGCGGCGTGCCGAGCCCGACGGGACCGCTCACCGCAAGGCCCCCGTACGGCCTGCGACGGGCTCGGGCACGATCAGCACGACGCCGTCCGCCGGTACGGAGGCGGATCCGGACGCGGATCCGGTGGCGGAGTCCGGCCCGGCGACCCGGAAGCCGCGGAAGTCGGGGTACCGCTCGGCCACGTCGTCGTGGTCGGTCAGCGCGCCGATGACGACGGTGCGCGCGCCGCTGCCCAGTCCGGCGCGGACACCGGCGTCGGAGTCCTCGAACACGAGGGTGGAGGCCGGGTCGACGCCCAGTGCGGCAGCGGCCCGCAGGAACCCTTCGGAGTCGGGTTTGCCCCGGTCCACGTCGTCCGCGGTCACCATGACCCGGGGCAGCGGAAGTCCGGCGGCGGCGAGTCTGACTTCGGCGAGCTTGCGCCCGGCCGAGGTCACGACGGCCCACGAGCCCGGCGGCAGGGCCGCGAGGAGCTCGGGTGCGCCCGGTACCGCGGTGATGCCCGTGGTCTGCGACTCTTCGTGCGCGACGAGTCGCCGGGTCTCCGAGGCGGCCGATGCGGGATCGGGGACGAAGCGGTTGACGGTCTCCCGGGTGGGACGACCGTGCGCGTAGGCCAGGACGTGCGCCAGGTCCAGCGCGTGCCGTGCGCAGAAGCCGGCCCAGGTGGACTCGACGAGCGCGGTCGAATCGACCAGCGTGCCGTCCATGTCGAACAGCAGCGCCGATGTGTACAGCTGTGGCAAGGGGATCTCCTACCGGGGGGAGGCGGCCAGGGGGCGGGACTGGGACACCGGTGTTCCGTCGCCTACGGACGTCCAGCTGCCGTCGGGGTGTACGACCAGGGCCTCGCCCTGTTCGGCCGCGCCGCGGGTCCGGGCGAGCTCGGCGGCCAGCGGCGCGAACGCGGCCGGGGCCATGTACCCGCTGTAGTCGAAGTCCTGCGGCCGGCGGGCGCGGATGCCCGGGGTGTCGACCATGCCCGCGGGGAGCGCCTGGACGAAGCGCACCTCGCGGGGGTCGGTCTCCTGGGAGACCGACCGGACGAGCGAGCCGGCAGCGGCCTTGGAGGCGGCGTAACCCGACCGGTTCGGACCGGCGTTGTAGACGACCTCGGACGAGATGTGCAGGAACAGTCCGGGAGCGGTCGCGCGCAGCAGGGGCAGCGTCGTCCTCAGCGTCGAGGCCAGGCCGTGCACGTTGACGGCGAACTGGTCCAGCCAGTCGCTCTCGTCGGTCTCGGTGAACGGCTCGCGCCGGGCGGTGAAGTAGACGGCCGAGTAGCAGACCAGGCCGACCCGGTCCGGCATGCCGGACCGCAGTGCCTCCTTGGCCCCGTCGGCGTCGCGGAAGTCGAGCCGGTGCCACACCAGACGGTCGGCGCCGGGGCCGGCCGGCCTGCTGCGGCTGAAGACGTGGGTCTCGATGCCCTGGGCGGCCCATGCGTCGGCGACGCCCCGGCCGATGCCGGTCGATCCGCCGACCACGACCGCCGCGTCGGCGGCCCGCGGCCGCACCGGCGCGGTCATGCGCTCACCTTCTCGGGCAGGGGCGCGACGGCCGTGCCGGCGTGGGCCGGGGAGCGGTGCTTCTCCCACAGCAGCCGCGCGGCGTCGCGCAGTTCGGCGGGGGTGACGTCGTTGACGAAACGGTGCCGTCCGATGCCCACCGGCAGCGGCAGCCGCTGCTGGCCGTCCCGGTGGCGGACCGTGTCCCGCAGGGCTTCCTCCAGCAGGCCGGTGTCGTGCAGCACGTCGTTCCACAGGGGCAGGCCGAGCGAGCGGATCACGGCGAGGACGCGGTCGGCCTGGGCTTCGGTCATGTCCCCGCGCAGGGTCGCGAGGGCCGTCGTCAGCGCCATGTCGATCACGACGGCCTCCCCGTGCAGCAGCTCGGGCAGGGCGTGCATCTCCAGGGTCGGGCTGAAGGTGTGGCCGTAGTCGACGCAGCGCTCCAGCGTCGACTCCCAGAGGTTGGGCTGGAGTTCCTCCAGCATGAGGTGGATGGACTCGGCGATGATCGCGTTCGAGGCGGTGGCCAGTTCCCCGGTCGTCCCCTGGAGGCGGTCGGCGCGTACGGCCGCGCCGTGCGGCTCCAGGAGGGTGAACAGGTCCTCCGACCGGATCAGGGCCATCTTCAGGATCTCGGCGAGACCGTTGCTGACGTGCCTCAGCGGCAGGCTGCGCAGGAACGACCGGTCCAGGAAGGTGACCGTGGCCGGCGCGTACGTGCCGAGCCGGTTCTTGCCGCGCTCGTAGTTGACGCCCGTCTTGACGCCGACTCCGGCGTCCACGAGGCCGATCAGTGTCGTCGGGATGCGGATGTAGGGCGTTCCGCGCCGGTAGAGGCTGGCCGCGAAGCCGACGATGTCGGTCAGCACACCGCCGCCGATGGCGATGACCGGCTCGCGGCGGCGGTCGATCCCGAAGGCGTTCATCGCGTCGACGACGCGGGACACGGCGTCCCACTGCTTGACCGTCTCGTCGGCCCTCAGGGCCACGACGGTCGCCTCGATCCCGTGGGCGGCGAAGTACTCGCGCACCAGGGCGCCGTAGAGCAGGTCGACGTTTTCGTCGATGACGACGAGCCGCCGGTCCCCCCGGCTCATCGGCACTTCGGGGCAGCCGTTCAGCAGCGCCGTGTTGCCGGGCACGAACAGGCCGTCGGAGCTGACGACGTGGTATCGCACCTGACGGACGGCCTCGACCGTCCACGCCGGGCCGTCGTCGACGGCCTGGCGGAGCCCCTGAGTGAAAGCAGTACCGCTACGCATGTCCCCTCCAGTTCGAGCGCCACATGACAAGGCAAGAGAAGTCTGTATCGGCGCCTCGTCGAATATATTAGCAGCATGACTTCAGCGACGTCACGTGTGCTACACTTTCCGCAAGCGCCGATATAACAAGCGAGCGCGCGCGCACATGGGATCCCGGTCGAGCCTGAAGACCTCTGCGCTCACTTACGAAACCCACGTCGCAAAAGCCCACGGAGGTCGGACGCATGGCAACGCTGGCGGAACGCTTGAACTCCTGGTTTGCCGACGCCGCGACCACGGACGCGGTGGGCCGCCTGCGCGAGCCGTCGACCTCCGAGGTCGCCCAGGCGATCTCGGACGACCCCCGGCACGGCGTGACGATCTCCCGGAGCTACCTGACGGCCCTGCGCAACGGCTCCCAGACCAACCCCACGGTCAGCGTGCTGTCGGCGATCGTGACGTACTTCCAGTCCCGCGACATGACGCTGCCCGTGTCGGTGAGCGCCCTCATCGACGAGGAGCCCCCGGCGCGCGCCGCCGCACTGCCGGACGAATGGGCGGCCCTGGCCGACCGGCAGGTGCGCTCGATCGCGATGCGGGCCGGGCAGTTCACGCCCGAACTGCGCGACCAGCTGCTGTCGATCATGGACGTGCTGGACGCGTCGAGGCAGACGCCGCCGTCCGACCGCGACGGCGCCTGACGCCCCCGGTCAGGACACGGGCGCGGCGAGCCGGCTCGTGCGCATCTCGCGCAGTTCGAGGGAGAGCCTGACGAGCGCGCCGAGATCCTCCTCGTAGTCTGTCCCCTCCACCCGGGACCGCAGCTTGGGGGCGAGGACGAACACGGACGCCGTCGGGGGTCCCCCGTCCGCGCCGTTCTGCTCGGCGAGCCGGCGCAGGGCGTGGTCGACGAGGCAGGCCGACGTCCGGGGGTCGTCGTCCCGTACGGGTGACGACGCCTCCGAGGCGACCAGTTGCAGATAGGGGCCGAGCCGGGTCAGGCCGTCCCGGCATTCCACGTAGCGGCGGTACACCGCCGGGGCGTTCACGAGGAGCAGACCCCGCCGACGGCTGTGGTGGTCGAGCACCAGCTCGGGATGGATCTCCACGAGCCGCTTCCACAGCTCCTCCAGGCCCCGGAACTGGGCCCGCTGGAGGAGCCCCTCGCGCACGATCTGCACCACGCTCACGAAGCAGGGCAGGCTCAGCCCGGCGCACACCACGATGGTGGCGATCTGGCCGAAGCCGAACGCGTCGGCGTACGTGATCGTCCGCCCCGGCTCGCGCAGCGTCGGCAGGTTGACCCACAGGAACCGGAACACGCAGGTGAGGGCGAGCGCGGTCAGGCCGACGGAGATGACGCTCAGCGACAGCCGGCGCAGGGAACGCCCCTGGCGGGCATGGCGCGCGGCCAGCATGGCACAGGCCGCGTACCCGAAGAACAGATAGAAATTGCCGAAGTTGTAGAAGGTCCTCACGCGCCAGTCGACGAGATAGGCGGACGTCAGGACGTGGTTGCGCAGATGGGACGGAAGGGCCGCCGTCATGGTGCTCATCGCGGCCAGGCAGATCGCGCAGGAGACCACTTCCCACGGCCACGGCGCACCCCAGCGGGTCAGCGGGCACTCGCGCAGGAAGCCGACCATGAGGCCGAGTCCGATCAGGATCGCCACGTTGTAGGTGATCTTCGTGAAGCCGACGAAAGTCGAACCGTCGACCCAGTCGAGGACCGGGGGCTGGCTCAGGACGTTCCCGAGCCCCATGAGGAACAGCGACAGGAACAGGTGCAGCCGCATGGGGTCACGGAAGCGCTGCTGGACCAGCGCGGGAACCATCCAGGCCGCACCGCCCAGGAGCGTGACGATGGCGACCAGGTTGAGTGCGCTCACGTCAGCCCGTCGGTGAGGACCAGGCTGTTGTAGACCGAGGGCTGCCAGGGCTCGTCGAGGCCGTAGCGCCGTGCGCGGCGACTCAGGGAAATGGCCTGGTTCATGATCGTCGAGGCGATGATCTCGGCGTCCCGCTCGTCACGGTCCGAATAGCAGGTGCGCAGCTGCAGTTCCGCCGGGCGTTCGCCCGCGAGGTCGTAGGCGATGATGTGCCCCACCTCGTGCAGGATGATGTGCGCCTGGTGCGCCTTCGTGGTCTTCGCCTGATAGGCGATCACGTCTTCGTGCTGCCGCGAGATCAGGATGCCGAAGGGCCCGTCGGCCGGCAGGTCCCATTCGAGCAGGCTGATCGGTGTACCGCGGTCCTCGCCGAGCAACTCGCACAGGGCGGTGACGCTCAACGGCAGCTGCGGCGCCAGCCTGCGGATCAGGCGGCGGCTGTGCGAGCGCAATTGGGCGTCGCGCAGTCTGTTCCCCCGCGCGCTCGGCGACCGCTCTAAGACACGCCCACCCCGACTGCCGAACATATGGCCCCTCCCCCTATACCGCACCGGCAGAGCCTCGGACAACGACGGGCAGTCGATCCCGGGCAAGCCGGCCACGGGGCAAATCTACGCCACCGGCCCGCCGCCCCCACCGTCACGAGATCAAGATCACCAATTGGTTACCCCGGCAGGATGCCTGCCGGTCAAGCGTCTGCGGCAGCTCATTTTCTTCCCGTGGGGGCGGGGTAGACCCTGGACTGTTTCACGCTGCCGAACGCAAAGCTCGACTCGATCGACGCGATGCCGGGTATGGCGTGGACGCGGTGGCGCACCAGGGCCTCGTACGCCTCCAGGCTCTCGATGACCACGCGGAGCAGGTAGTCGCTGCTTCCGGCCATCAGGTAGCAGTCCTGGATGTGCTCGATGACCGCGACGTGCTCCTCGAAGACACGGACCGCCTCCTTCGTGTGGCGGTCCAGGCGTATCCGGACGAAGACGGTGATCGGCAGGCCGAAGGCGACCTGGTCGACCATGGCCGTGTAGCCCCGGATCAGACCGGCCTCTTCGAGGCGGCGCACCCGGCGCAGGCAGGGCGAGGGGGACAGCCGCACCCGGTCGGCGAGGTCCTGGTTGGACAGCCGTCCGTCGGCCTGCAACTCACGGATGATCTGCAGATCGACTGCGTCCATGACCACTCCTTGGCAGATTCTGCCCCAAACATATGTCCGAGAGACAGAACTGGCAATCGGCTGCCCCGGCAAAAGATCTAGCGTTGCTCCATGGCCGGATCCGGCCCCTGAGGCTGGAGGAGCCCCCTTGGTCACCACGAACGCCGGACCCGCGACGGCGCCCCCGCCCGCCCCCGCCGCAGCCGGCCCGAGACTCTCCCCGCAGGCCAAGGGCACGCTCGCGCTCGTGGTGACCGTGCTGATCTGGGCCGCCTTCGCGCTCAGCGCCCGGGCGCGGAGCGCCTCCTCCCTGCTGCCCGCCGACGCGGCCCTGCTGCGCTTCGGCGTGCCGCTGCTCGTCCTGGCGCCGGCGCTGTGGCGGCGGCGCCGGCGGATCGCCGCCGTGCGCCCGGCCGCCGCGCTCAAGATCGCCTGCGGTGCGGGGGTGCCGTTCTTCCTGGCGGCCATGTACGGCGGCTCCCTGACCTCGGCGGCGTTCGTCGGCTCGATCGTCCCCGGGATGGTCCCGCTGTTCGTCTCGGCGCTGATGGTCGCCGGCGGCCGGGGCGCGCCCCGGGGCACGCAGGCGGCCGGCCTGGGGCTGATCGCCGTCGGCGTGATCGCGCTGGTCTGGCGGTACGTGTTCCCGCTGAACACGCAGGTGCTGGCCGGAGCCGGCATCCTGCTCGTCGCCAGCGGGCTGTGGGCGCTCTACACGGTCGGACTGAAGGAGGTGGACCTCGATCCCGTCGGGTCCATCGGCCTGCTGTGCCTGCCCTCGTTCGCGGTGATGGCGCTCCTGGTGCTGACCGGGGTGCTGCCCTCCGGCCTGGCGTCGGCCGCCGGCGGCGACATCGTCCTGTTCCTGGTGGTGCAGGGGCTGGGGGTCGGCCTGTGCGCCGGCCTGCTGTACGCCTACGCCATCCGCAGCCTCGGCGCGGAGCGCAGCTCCACCGTGGGCAGCCTGAGCCCCGTCGCCGTGGTCCTGCTCGCCGTTCCCCTGCTCGACGAGTCGCCGACCGCGGCCGTGCTCGTCGGCGTCCCCCTCATCACCGCGGGCGTCGCCCTCGCCAACCGGCGGCCCCGCACCCGTACCCAGCCCGAGGTTCCCGTCCATGCTTGAGCTCCTCCTCCCTCCCCCCGTCGACCCGCTGTGGGACCTGACCGAGGCGTACGGCGCCGACGCCCGGCCCGAGCGGCTGAACCTCGTCCTCGGCGTCTACCGCGACCAGACGGGCGGCACCCCGGTCATGGCGGCCGTACGGGAGGCCGAGATACGCCTGGCGGAGCGCTCCGCCTCCAAGGAGTACCGGGGGCTCTCCGGCAACACCGCCTTCAACCGGGCGATGCTGTCGCTGGTCCTGGGCCCCGGCGGGGGCGCCGAGCGGGCCGTGGCCGTCCAGACGGTCGCGGGCAGCGGCGCGCTGCGGCTGCTGGCCGATCTGATCTGCCGGACCAGGCCGGGCACGACGGTGTGGATCAGCGACCCCGCGTACGTCAACCACCGGCCCATCCTGGAAGCCGCCGGGCTGACCGTGCGGACGTACGGCTGGGCCGATGCCGAGGGCCGCTTCGACGCGGAGGGCATGCTGCGCGACCTCGGGCGGGCGCGGCGCGACGACGTCGTCCTGCTCCAGGGCTGCTGCCACAACCCCACCGGCGTCGATCCCTCGGCGCAGGTCTGGGAGACCGTGGCCGGGCTCGCGGCGCAGCACGGCTGGGTGCCGTTCGTGGACCTCGCGTACCACGGGCTCGGCGACGGTCTGGAGGCCGACCTGGCGGCCACCCGGCTGCTCGCGGAGCGGGTGCCGGAGATGCTCGTCGCCATCAGCTGTTCGAAGAACTTCGGGCTGTACAGCGACCGGACCGGCTGCGCCGTCGTGCTCGGGGCCTCCCGGCAGTCGCTGCGGCACGTGGAGACGGCGCTGCAGAACGCGGCCCGCACCCTCTACTCGATGCCGCCGGAGCACGGCGCGGCGGTGGTGACGGCGATCCTGGAGGACGACGGGCTGCGGGACCTGTGGCGCGCCGAGCTGGACGGGATGCGCGCCCGGATCGAGGCCAACCGGCGGGGGCTGACCACGGAGCTGACGGCGCTGGGGTGGGGCGCGCAGGCCGACGTGCTGGCGCGGCAGAAGGGGATGTTCTCGATGCTGCCGCTCACGCCGCGTCAGATGCTCCGGCTGCGCAGCCGCTTCGCCATCTACGGGACGACCGCGGGGCGGATCAACATCGCGGGGATCCCGGCGCACCGGGTGCCGTGCCTGGCGCAGGGCGTCGCGGCCGTCCTGGAAGAGGGACCGGAGTAGCCCGGGGCGGCCGGGCCCGCCACACCTGACATTCCATCAGGTCATCCGTCCCGGACTCTTGACTCTGTTACCACCGGTAGCCATTCTCGTCACACTGACTGCGCGGGACATGACAATCGGCCGGCTCCCTCCGACGGTCCGCGTCCTCGACCGCGCCATCCGCCGACCGATGACGTGAGTGATGACCATGACCCGAGTCCCGCACCGAAGGCGCAGGCCCCTCGCGCTGCTCGCCCTTCTCCTCGCCATGGTGGCCATGGCCCTCGGCCCCGCGCCCGGCGCGGCCGCCGAGGGCGATGCCGGCTGGTGGAACCCCACCGCGCGCCCCGCGCCCGACTCCCAGATCAACGTCACGGGCGAGCCGTTCAAGGGGACGGACGCCCAGGGGCGGGTGCGGGGCTTCGTCGACGCCCATGACCACATCATGTCCAACGAGGGCTTCGGCGGCCGGCTGATCTGCGGCAAGGCGTTCTCCGACCTGGGGGTGGCCGACGCCCTCAAGGACTGCCCGGAGCACTACCCCGACGGATCCCTCGCGATCTTCGACTTCGTCACCAAGGGCGGGGACGGCAAGCACGACCCGACCGGCTGGCCGACCTTCAAGGACTGGCCCGCCCACGACTCCCTGACCCACCAGCAGAACTACTACGCCTGGATCGAGCGCGCCTGGCGCGGCGGCCAGCGCGTCCTCGTCAACGACCTCGTCACCAACGGCGTGATCTGCTCGGTCTACTTCTTCAAGGACCGCAGCTGCGACGAGATGACCGCCATCCGCCTGGAGGCGCAGAAGACGTACGACATGCAGGCCTACATCGACAAGATGTACGGCGGCCCGGGCAAGGGCTGGTTCCGGATCGTCACCGACTCCGCGCAGGCCCGCGACGTCGTCCGGCAGGGCAAGCTGGCCGTGGTGCTGGGCGTGGAGACCTCGGAGCCGTTCGGCTGCAAGCAGATCCTGGACGTCTCCCAGTGCAGCAAGCAGGACATCGACCGCGGCCTCGACGAGCTGTACCGGCTCGGCGTCCGCAGCATGTTCCTGTGCCACAAGTTCGACAACGCGCTGTGCGGGGTCCGCTTCGACGAGGGCGCCCTGGGCACGGCCATCAACGTGGGGCAGTTCCTGTCGACCGGCACCTTCTGGAAGACCGAGCAGTGCACCGGCCCGCAGCACGACAACCCGATCGGCCTGGCCCCCGCGCCCGCGGCGCAGAAGGAGCTGCCGGCCGGCGTGGCGGTCCCCTCGTACGCGGCGGACGCGCAGTGCAATTCCCGCGGTCTCACCGACCTCGGCGAGTACGCCGTGCGCGGCATGATGAAACGCAAGATGATGCTCGAAGTCGACCACATGAGCGTGAAGGCCGCGGGCCGGGCCTTCGACATCCTCGAATCCGAGTCCTACCCCGGCGTGATCTCCTCGCACAGCTGGATGGACCTGGGCTGGACCGAGCGCCTCTACAAGCTCGGCGGGTTCGCCGCCCAGTACATGAACGGCTCCGAGGGGTTCAGCGCCGAAGCCGCGCGTACGAAGGCACTGCGCGACAAGTACCAGGTCGGCTACGGGTACGGCACCGACATGAACGGGGTCGGCGGCTGGCCGGGCCCGCGCGGGGCCGACACCCCGAACCCGGTGAAGTACCCCTTCCGCAGCACCGACGGCGGCTCCGTCATCGACAGGCAGACCGCCGGACAGCGTACGTGGGACCTCAACACCGACGGCGCCGCGCACTACGGCCTGGTCCCGGACTGGATCGAGGACATCCGGCTCGTCGGCGGGCAGGGCGTCGTGGACGACCTCTTCAAGGGCGCCGAGTCCTACCTGCGCACCTGGGGGGCCTCGGAACAGCACCGGGCCGGGGTCAACCTCGCCGCGGGCGCACCCGCCTCGGCCAGTTCCGCCGAGTGGAACCCGTTCGTCAGCTACGCGCCCGGCAGGGCGGTCGACGGCGACAGGAACACCCGCTGGGCGAGCGACTGGAACGACGACCAGTGGCTGCGGATCGACCTCGGCTCCCCCGGCGTCGTCAAGCGCGTCACCCTCGACTGGGAGCGCGCGTACGGGAAGTCGTACCGGATCGAGGTCTCCGCGGACGACGTGAACTGGCAGACGGTGTGGTCCACGACCTCCGGCGACGGCGGCCTGGACACGGCGCAGTTCGCCGGCGTCCCGGCCCGGTACGTCCGCATCCACGGCGTGGGACGCGGCACGCAGTGGGGCTACTCCCTGCACGAGGTCGGCGTCTACGCAAGCTGACGGCACCGGCCCGGCAGCCCGGCGGCCGGGGCCGGCCGGATCGGCACTCCGATCCGGCTGGCCCCGGCCTCGCCGTCGGCCCGCCCGTCCGGGTGGCACGCGAACGAAGGGAACCGAATCCGCATGGCACGCATGCCGTTGGCGCAGCGGCGCCGGCAGCTGACCGAGGCGGCGATCCGCGCGATGGCCCGCGACGGCGTCCCCAGGACGACGACCCGGTCGATCGCCGCCGAGGCGGGCGTGTCGCTGAGCGTCTTCCACTACTGCTTCGACTCCAAGCAGGCGCTGCTGGAGTCCGTCATCGAGACGATCACCGAGCACTACCTGGCGGTGGTCAAGGAGGAGATCCGGCCGCGCGCCACCCTCCTGGAGACCGTCCGGGCCGGCTTCCGGGCCTACTGGGACCACGTCCGCGCCCACCCGGCCGAGCACATGCTCACCTACGAGCTCACCCAGTACGCCCTGCGCGAGCCGGGGTTCGAGCACCTCGCTCGGCGGCAGCACGAGCTGTACTGCGCGACGTACGTCGAGCTCCTCGAACAGGTCGGGGCCGGAACGCAGTTCGAGCTCCGCGTTCCCGTCCCCGTCTTGGCCCGCTACCTGGCGGCGATGACGGACGGGCTGACCCTGAACTTCCTGGTGCTCGGCGACGCCGCCGCGGCGGCGGAGATCCTGGACATGGTCGCCGCGCACGTCGCGGGCCTGGTCCTCGACGAGCGGCTGCTGCCGTCGGGCGGCCGCGGGTCCTTCTGAGGATCCTCTCCCCGGCCCGGGCCCGGGCCCGTGCCCGGGCGCCGGCGTCGGCGTCGGCCGGGCCGTGTGGACGGAGTCACCCCCGCCGGTGTTCTCATCCGAGGACGGGATGGGCCTCCGGGTGGGCGTTCCACCACGCGCGGTGGAAGGCGTTGTTGTCCACGTTGGCCAGGTAGGCGGCGGCGGCCGCGCGGTAGAGGGTGTCGGCCTGTGCCGCGGAGACCGCCGCGCGGTTCCAGGCCAGCCGGATCCGGCCCGTGATCGGGGTGCCGAGCAGCGGGCGCATCACCGTGCCCTCCACGGGCGGGGCCGTGGGCTGGGTCAGGGAGATCGCGCGGCCCGCCGCCACCAGGTCGTGGCGCATCTTGCGGTCGGTGATCCGGTAGCGCAGGGAGGGGGCGAAGCCGGCCTTCGCGCAGGCCTCGACCAGCGCCTCGGGGCCGCCGTCGTCGTCCTCGACCAGCGTCATCCACTGCTCGTCGGCCAGTTCGGCCAGGTCCAGGACCTCGCGCTCGGCCAGTGGGTGCCGGGTGGACATCCGGACGCAGAAGGGCTCCTTGGGCACCAGGGTCCGGGCCAGGATCCCCCGGGGCAGGGCGACCTCGTGGTCGTTGACCTCGCCGTACAGGATGACGTCGTACCGGCCCGCGCCGAGCATCCGTACGAGCGCGGTCACCGAGTGCTCCACGTCGACGGTGATCTCCCGCCCCGCCGGGGTCAGGTCCGTCCGCGTGAGCAGTCCGTCGATCAGGACGAGCAGGATGCAGCCGAGCCGCAGCGGGGCGTCCGTCGCCATGGCGCGGGTCTCGGCGCCGAGGGTCTCCATCTCGGTGAGCACGCGGCGCGCCTTGGTCAGGACGAACCGGCCCAGCGGGGTCGGCTCCACCCCGTGGCGGCCGCGGACGAAGAGCTCGCCGCCCGTGACCCGCTCGATCCTGCGCAGCTGTGCGGAGAGCGCGGGCTGGGAGACGCCCAGCCGGCGGGCCGCGCCGCCCAGACTGCCGGAATCCGCTATCTGGCACACGGCTTGCAGATGTCTCAACTCCAGCTGCATTCCGGCAGCTTACGCAGCGTGACCCCGCGACACCATAACGCGGGTCTTATGCGTGCAGGGATGTCCCAATCTCGCCATGTCCATGCCCATACTCGGCGCGAACAGCCAGCCGCACCCCCCACACACGATCGGAGTGGACTCTTGCAGCCCACCAGATGGATGGCTTCCGTGGCGGCCATGGCGCTGACCGCGAGCCTCGCCGGCACGCTGGCCACCGCCGCGTCCGCCTCAGCACAGGCCCGTTCCGCACCCTCTCCCCGGCCGACGTCCGCCGAACGTGCGGTCGCCGCCGCCGACGCGGCCGTCCGCAGCGGCCTCGACACCCTGGTCAACTCGCCCCAGCAGCAGTACGACCGGCGCCTGGTCACCCCCTGGGTGCAGGACCTGTACTCGGTCTCCTACGAACGCAGCTACCGCGGCCTGCCGGTCGTCGGCGGCGACGCCGTCGTCCTCGCCGACGGCCAGGGGCGCGTACGCGCCGTCCAGTCGGCCTCCGCCACCGCCGTCGACGTGGCCACCACCCCCTCCGTCACCGCCAAGGCGGCCGAGACCACGTCGCGCGCGGAGCTGGCCAAGGTCGACAAGGTGCTCGACAGCCGGCTCGTCGTCAAGATCAAGGACGACAAGCCGGTGCTCGCCTGGGAGACCGTCCTCTCCGGCAGTACGAAGACCGCGCCCAGCAAGCTCCACGTCTTCGTGGACGCCCGCACCGGAAAGGTCGTCGACCGCCACGACGAGGTCGTGGCGGGCACCGGCAGCAGCAAGTGGAACGGGCCCAACCCGCTCACCGTCGACACCACCGCCTCGGGCGGCTCGTACTCGCTGCGCGACCCGAACCGGCCCGGTCTGAGCTGCGCCGACTACGGCAACGGCAGCGTGTTCACGAAGTCCTCCGACTCCTGGGGAACGGGCAACCCGACCTCCAAGGAAACCGGCTGCACGGACCTCATGTTCGCCGCCCAGAAGCAGTGGGACATGCTGAGCCAGTGGCTGGGCCGCAACGGCGTCAGCGGCAACGGCCGCAGCTTCCCCGGCAAGGTGGGCCTCGGCGACCTCAACGCCTACTGGGACGGCAGCTCGGTCACCATCGGGCACAACAGCGCCAACGAGTGGATCGCCGGGATCGACGTGGTGGGCCACGAGTACGGGCACGCCATCGACTCCAACACCCCCGGCGGCACCAGCGGCCAGGAGGCCGGGCTCGGCGAGGGCACCGGCGACATCTTCGGCGCACTGACCGAGGCGTACGCCAACGAGCCGGCCCCGTACGACACCCCGGACTACACCGTCGGCGAGATGATCAACCTCACGGGCAGCGGTCCGATCCGGAACATGTACGACCCGTCGGCCGTCGACAACGACCCGGCCTGCTACAGCTCCGCGATCCCCGGCACCGAGGTGCACGCGGCGGCAGGGCCCCTGAACCACTGGTTCTACCTGCTGGCCGAAGGCAGCAACCCCGGCGGCGGCAAGCCGAACAGCCCCACCTGCAACCAGTCCACGGTCACCGGCGTGGGCGTGCAGACCGCCGGCAAGATCTTCTACGGCGGCATGCTGCTCAAGACCAGCAGCATGTCGTACAAGAAGTACCGGACGGCGACCCTGAGCTCCGCCAAGTCGCTCGACCCGGCCACCTGCAACCTCTTCACCCGGACCAAGGCGGCCTGGGACGCCATCAGCGTGCCCGCCCAGTCCGGCGACCCGACCTGTACCCCGAGCGGCCAGAACGACGACTTCTCGATGGCGCTGAACCCGTCCTCGGGCACCGTCCAGCAGGGGGCCTCGGTCACCACCACCGTGACCACGAGCACCACCACCGGCCAGGCGCAGCAGGTGACCCTCACGGCCACCGGCCTGCCGTCCGGAGTGAGCGCCTCCTTCAACCCGGCCACCGTGCAGTCCGGCCAGTCCTCGACGCTGACGCTCTCCGCCACGGCCAACGCGGCGCCCGGCTCCTCCACGATCACGGTCAAGGGCCAGGGCCCGAGCCTCGCGCACACCGTCGACTACGCGCTGAACGTCGGCAGTACCACGCCCGGGAACGATCCCCCGGACATCAACGTCGCGAACGTCCAGGCGCACCTGGCCCAGTTGAACACCATCGCCTCGCAGAACGGCGGCAACCGCCGGGCCGGCAGCGCCGGCTACACCCAGTCCGTGGCGTACATCAAGGGCAAGCTCCAGGCCGCCGGCTTCACCGTCACCGAGCAGAACTGCACCTCCTGCACCTACCCGTCCAGCAACCTCATCGCGGACTGGCCCGGCGGTCCGGCCGACCAGACCGTGATGTTCGGCGCCCACCTCGACAGCGTCTCGGCGGGCCCGGGCATCAACGACAACGGCTCGGGCTCCGCGACCCTGCTGGAGAACGCGCTCGTCCTCGCCCAGAAGAACCCCACGCTGACCAAGCACGTGCGGTTCGCCTGGTGGACCGACGAGGAGCAGGGCCTGAACGGCTCGGAGTTCTACGTGGGCCGGCTCAGCAGCGCCGAGAAGGCCGCGATCAAGGGCTACTACAACTTCGACATGGTCGGCTCGCCGAACGGCGGCTACTTCATCAACAACGTCAACTCCACCACGGCCGCGCCGCTGAAGGCGTACTGGGCCTCGCTGAACCTCGCCCCCGAGGAGAACACCGAGGGCCAGGGCCGCAGTGACGACTACTCCTTCCAGCAGGGCGGCATCCCCACCTCCGGCTACGCGGCCGGTGCCAGCGCCCGCAAGACCTCGGCGCAGGCCGCCAAGTGGGGCGGCACCGCGAACGCGGCGTACGACTCCTGCTACCACAGCTCCTGCGACACGACGAACAACATCAACGCGACGGTCCTGGACCGCAGCGCCGACGGCGTCGCCTACACGGTCTGGAAGCAGGCCGTCGGCGGCGACACCCCGGCGCAGGACTTCTCGGTCTCCGCGTCCCCGGCCGCCGGCTCCGCCGACCCGGGCGGCAGCGTCACCTCCACGGTGAACACCACGACCGTCAGCGGCAGCCCGCAGACACTGGCCCTGTCCGTCTCCGGCGCCCCGGCCGGCGTGACCGCGACGCTCAGCCCGGCCTCCGTGCAGTCCGGCAGCTCCTCGACGCTCAGCGTGCAGGTCGGCGCGGGCACCACGGCCGGCACCTACACCCTGACCGTCACCGGCACCGGCACGGTCGCCCACAGCACCACCTACACCCTGACCATCGGCGGCGGGGGTTCGTGCACCCCGAAGCAGGTCGTCGCCAACGGCGGCTTCGAGAGCGGCAGCAGCCCGTGGACCGCCACGGCCGGGGTCGTCACCAACCAGTCGGGCCAGGTCGCGCACAGCGGCTCGTACATGGCGTGGCTGGACGGCTACGGCGCCTCCCACACGGACAGCGCCACGCAGTCCCTGACCCTGCCGGCCGGCTGCGCCACGGCACGACTGGCCTTCTACCTGCACATCGACACCGACGAGGACGAGAACGTGGTCTACGACCGGTTCACCGTCTCGGTGGGCGGCCAGACCCTGGAGACCCTGTCCAACGTGGACGCGGCTCCGGGCTACGTGCTCAAGAGCTACGACGTGTCCCGGTTCGCCGGCCAGAGCGTCACCCTGAAGTTCCAGGGCGTGGAGGACCAGTCGCTGCAGACCTCCTTCGTCGTCGACGACGTCACCCTCCAGGTGAGCTGACGTCCCTCTGAACCACCCCCGGGCGGCACCCGCCCCGGCCGCGGGGCCGGGGTGCGTGCCGCGCCGCCGCGGCCCCCCCGGCCGGGGGGCCCGGGACGGCGGGGGGGGGCAGTTGGGGGGGGGGGGGCTTAGGGGGGGCCACGCCGCCCCGGCC
>NZ_JBHYVA010000020.1:7568-30407 GCF_042750055.1 Streptomyces sp. NPDC059456 | reverse complement strand
ATCACACTAACACTTGGGTCCCCCCCCCAACACAACCCCCCTCAACCAGCCGAAACAAGCTGGAAAGGGGCGGTGCGGGTTCCCGGCCCGGACGGGCTGAGGGCTCCACTCTCGACCCGGCACACGACCGGCTGCAGCCCGCACCGGTCCCGGTTACCGCACCCGGACATTTCCGTCACACTCGCCTGCACACCACACACATCCCGGCCAGGCGTGGCCCTGACATTCACTGACCGTTACACCCACCCGCACCACCAGGCACGATCCAGAACGATGCACTCCGGCGCACCACCCGGCGCACTCCCGGCCCGCCTCACCCGACCGGACCAGTTGATCGGGTAACAACCGCTCTGCGGAATTCCTCGCACCTGCATCCCGAATGTGCACAAAAGTTCGCACCTTGCGACTGGTCAGGACGCCAGTCCGGCCCCGGTGGCCCAGTGCATGGGCATGGCCGACCCCGCGGGGACGGCACGGCCGGCCCAGCCACGAAACAGCAGAAACAGTCGAACGAGCAGGAAGCGGCCCGGATGTGCCGGACCCGCGATGGGGGACCAGCACGCTCGGGTCGCCGGGATCGGGAGCGTCTGGCCTGTCTCAAGCTGTCCAGGTGCGGCTTGTTCACAGTCATGGCCGAGCGCGTCACCGTCGTTGCGGTGTACGCCGTCGCGGTCGTGCTCTACCGCGCGATGTCTTCGGGGGCGTCGTCCCGCTTGACAACGAGGTTTGGCTGAGGGCATCGGTCAGACGGTGGGGCCGCAGGAGTGTCGGGTTACGCGTGGGGGTCATTCTTCTCGTCGTACGCAGGAGATCATCGGGCGGGTCCGGTGGATGCGCCTGTTGTTGGCGTGCTGGAGCGCCTTGCCGGCCATCTTGTTGCGCATCTCGGTGGCCTCCAGGACCCGGCGCGCCTGCAGCCACTGGTCGTACTCGGGGTCCTCGGGGTTCATGTGGAGGCTGGCGAGGATGCCCTTCATGGCGTTGGCGGTCGGCAGGAGCTTGGCGTTAAGGACGTCGGAGATCGTGGTCGCGCGACGGGCTGGCCCTGTTTTCCGGCGAGGTGGGACATCGCCGCGTAGGTCGGGTTGTCTTGCCACATGCGCAGTTCGCGCAGCGCGATGGTGCAGTCGTGGAGGCTGAGGACGGAGGTGGGTTTCATGCGCTTGTAGGCGGCGCGCTGGGCGGGGTCTGCGGGGACGCCGGCCTTGAGGCGCTGGCGTTCGGTCGCGCACATCTCCCACTGCGGGCGCCATTCGTTGGGGTCTTCCCCGAAGGCGGTGAGGTACTCGACCATCGCGTTCCACGCCGGGCAGGCCGTGGGCTTGGTCGCCCGGGAGAGGGTTGACGGGGAGAGGCCGGTGAGCTTGGCCAGGTCGGCGAGGGTGGTGTTGTCGGGCCGGAGCTACGGGTATCCGAGGGATCGTCAGGCACGTACGGCATGTGCGTCAGCGTTGTGGGTGCGCCACTCTGCGCCGGATCAACGGATTCCTGAGTGATCCTCCCTGCCGAGTGATTGTCGGCAGAGGGTGCCCCACCCCGGCCCGTCGTGCTCACCGCGCCTGGGTCGAGTCGCCCGCCTCCGCGCCCCGGATCCTCCGGTTCGGTCACAGCACCGGATCGGGTGCGGTCTCGGTGGGGCGCTCGAGCGTCCAGGCGACCGCCCCGGCCCGTGGTCGGGTGGTCGCGTGTCCCCGCCATGCCGAATGTGGCGAACTGCCATAATCCGTCCCGTTCTGCCAGTCCGGTCGGGAGGAATGCTGTGACTATCTGTCAAGCCATGAGGGGGGTGGGCGCGCGGGAGGCCCTCCCGTCGGCGCCGCCGCCTGGTCTTCGAGTGCGTCGCTCCTGGTGGGGTGGGCTGCTGCGGGCGCTGGTGGCAGGTCTCGTCCTCGTGGCCGGCCTGGCCCTGCCCATGGTGGCCCCGCAGCCCGCCCAGGCCGTGCCGCCCGGCACCTATACCTACGTCGCCAACTTCCAGGGTGGCACGGTGTCGGTGATCGACACAGCGACGAACACAGTGGTGGTCACGGTTCCCGTCGGCAGTGCGCCGTGGGAGGTGGCGGTGTCGCCGAACGGTACCCGCGCCTACGTCACCAACCGCGCCGATGCGACGGTGTCCGTGATCGACACCGCGACCGACACGGTCGTCGCCACCATTCCCGTCGGCCTTGAGCCCCTGGGGGTGGCGGTGTCGCCGGACGGTACCCGCGCCTACGTCACCAACTACGGCGCCAACACGGTGTCCGTGATCAACACGAACACCAACACGGTCGTCGCCACCATCCCAGTCGGCGACGCTCCCATCGGGGTGGCGGTGTCACCGAACGGCACCCGCGCCTACGTCACCAATTCCGACGACGACACGGTGTCCGTAATCAACACGGCGACGAACACAGTCGTCGCCACCATCCCCGTGGGCGGCTTCCCGTTCGGGGTGGCGGTGTCGCCGGACAACACCCGCGCCTACGTCACCAATTCCGACGACGACACGGTGTCCGTAATCAACACCGTCACCAATACCGTCGTGGCCACCATCCCCGTCGGCGATGTGCCCCAGGGGGTGGCGGTGTCGCGGAACGGCACCCGCGCCTACGTCATCAACGCCGACGATGACACGGTGTCCGTGATCAACACCGCCACCAGCACGGTCGTCGCCACCATCCCTGTCGGCGATGCGCCTCGAGGGGTGGCGGTGTCGCCGGACGACACCCACGCCTACGTCACCAACGCCAACGACGACACGGTGTCCGTGATCAACACCGCCACCAATACCGTCGTGGCCACCATCCCCGTCGGCGACCTCCCGTTCGGGGTGGCGATCGGGGTCGTGCCCCCGCCGGCGCTGACCTGCGCGACCGCCACGGCCACCATCACCGGTACCAACCGCAACGACGTCCTGATCGGCACCCCCGGCGACGACGTGATCTTCGCTCTCGCCGGGAACGACGTGGTCGACGGCCGCGGCGGCAACGACCTGATCTGCGGCGGCGACGGCAACGACATGCTGTCCGGCGGCGACGGCAACGACCGCGCCGAGGGCGGCAACGGCAACGACCGCATCGAGGGCGGCAACGGCAACGACACCCTCATCGGCGGCAACGGAAACGACGCCCTGTCCGGCGGCGCGGGCAACGACGCCAACGAGGGCGGAGCCGAGAACGACGCTCTCAACGGCGGACCCGGGACCAACACCAACAACGGCGGAACCGGCCACAACACCTGCACCAACCCCACCACCGGACCCGGCTGCAACACCTGATCAACGATCACCAGGAACGGGCCCCGGAACGTCCCTCGCCGCAGCAGCGACCGACGCCCGGGGCCCGTCCTTTTCGACGCTCCGCGACACAGCATCAGATGTTGAGGCAAGGTTGTTCGATCAGTGGTGGCGGACTGCTGCTTATCGTCCCCGATCACAGTCGCGGGAAGGGGCCGCGAGCCGGTCCAGCCGGTCGTGGCCGGCGGGCAAGTGGTGGTCGCCTTCTCATGGGTGTCCTTGGGACTGCGGGCGCGCTCGGCGCTGGCGCGCAGGGCGTCCATGAGGTCGATGGCGCCGGTGGCCTTCGCCGCGGGCTCGGCCTTCTCGACGCTCTCGCCGGCCTGCTTGGCCTCGATGAGGGCGGCGACCTTCTCCTGGAACGTGTCGTGGAACTGCTCGGGGTCCCACGTCATGGTCAGGGTCTCGATGAGCTGCTCGGCCATCTTCAGCTCTTTGTCGGAGGTCTTGGCCTTGCCGGAGAGGTCGCCGATCTCCTTCCTCGGGTCCCGGATCTCGTCCGCCCAGTGCAGCGTGTGGAGCGTGAGGATGCCGTCCTCGGCCTTCACCGCTACGAGGTGTTCGTGCTGGCGCATGACGAACGTGGCGATGCCGGCCTTGCCGGCCTTGCCGGCCTTGGCGGCCTTGGCGAGGGCCTGCTCCAGGATGCTGTAGACCTTGCCGTACTCGGCTCCCCGCGGTCCCAGGTAGTACGTCCGGTCGAAGAAGATCGACTCGACGTCGGCGAGGTCGACGAAGCCGGCGATCTCCAGGGCAAGGGAGCGGCCCGGGGCGATCTCGTCGAGCTCGGCCGGCTCGACCAGGACGTACTCCTCGCC
Source organism: Streptomyces sp. NPDC059456 (assembly GCF_042750055.1). NCBI lineage: Bacteria > Bacillati > Actinomycetota > Actinomycetes > Kitasatosporales > Streptomycetaceae > Streptomyces > Streptomyces sp. NPDC059456. Next base: position 26,312 of record NZ_JBHYVA010000020.1, on the reverse strand, counting down.
CGTGTCGTAGCCCTTGACGATGTCGTCGAGCTCGACCTCCTTGCCGGTGTGCTCGTTCACCCGCCGGTTGCGGATCCGGTCGGCGGTGCCGCGCTGGAGTTGATGGAAATGGATCGTGTGGCTGTCGGTCGCCGTGCAGAGGCCCACCGGCAGGCTGACCTTCTCTGAACCAGCGTGGCTCGTTGCACCGCTGTGTTCTGGAAGCCAACAGCAGGAACCACCTCATCCGGCTTCGTCGGCACGGAGGCCGGGCCGCGCATGCGAAGGCGCCTTGTCACTGGGTCGGCTGGATGGCCATGACTGCTCGCCAACCGGTCGACGCCAACTGCGTTCGCTGCTGAGGCTGGACGGGCCGGTAATGGTCGGCGGCCGTATTCAGGAAGCCTCATCGCTGGCCGCCGCCCCCGCTCACGTCACCTCGCACACTTCTCGACGACCGTCAGGGCCGAGTCGCGCCTCCAGTACGAGGGCGTGTGGAGGCTCCATGGGCAGGAAGGGCCACGTGAGATCTCCTTCGCTCTGTCCTGACGAGATGCGGATGGTGTCGAGCAGCCGGGTTGCCACACCAATGCTTGGTCCGCCGAGGCCGCTCGCAACCTGGAACGGTGCACTGCCGAGACCGCGGTGCCGCCGGAGCGGTCGCGTATACGCGCACCACAGCGTTCGGGTCGCCGTACTTCCACCACCTCCAGTAGTGCTTGGGGTACCACTCGCGCGTCTGCCCCGCGTTCTGGCATGCCGTCACACTGCATATCCGCCATGAGACATTCGCCGTCTGGCCTGGTGACCAGCCAGGTTGCCGTCCGGCTTCGAACGCCTCGGCGAACTCCGGCACATCAAGCCGGCCAGCGTACTGGCCAGCCACAGCGGTACGGCGACGGTCGCGGACTCCGGGATCGCGCAAGCCGCGTTAGGCCGTCCAGAGGCATCCGGATGGTGATCTCCCGGATCGGCACGGACGATGGTGCTCGAATCCTCAGTGCAGCGCCGGACCGCTTGGAACGGCACGGGTGGGCGACATCGTGCCGGCCGCAGTCGCCACTGAGGCGTCCGGAGCACCACGTAGGCACTGCAGTCTCAGGAGGTGATCGCGTGAGGACACCGCCCAAGTCAGGACCCGGCTCGCACCTACGGGCGCGACGTGTAACGACGAGAACCCAACGGTCGCGGACCGCCCTGGTATTGATCCTGCTGGTCCTCCTCGTGACGGCGGCCTACCTGGGTCGGTTCGGCATCGAGGACCTCGGCGAGGCCCTGACCTTCATGGGCCGCATCACCGGCGCCGGCCTCATCGTGGCCTCGGCCACCGCAGTGCTGGGCGGCGCCGCGGTCGTGGACCACTGGTTCTGGAAGAGCTTCCCCTACTCCGGGATCCTTGCGCTGGTCGGCACGGTCGCGGCCTTGCTGACCAATGCCATGGTCCTACCCGAGATCTTGAATGGCGACTCTCCGTACTACAAGGCCCTGTCGGTCCTGCTCACGGCGGGTTCCGCGTGGGCCGTCTTCGCGGTGTGGCGGACGTTGACCGTGATCCCGGCTCCGAAGCGGGTGGCCACGGCGGTCATCGCCTCCTCTGTATTCGCGATCGCCAATTTCGGCTATCAAAATCTCTATCAGCCATACCAGCACGGGGCCAGGCCTGCCATCAAGTTGGCCATGGGGACGCCTGAATTGAGTGTGGACCGTAAATCATTCGCCGTGCCCGTCGATATTACGCTCGAAAACCACAGCGATGTGGGTTTCTACGTCATGGGCGCCGAGTTTCACGCCATGGGGCAGAGGGTGCCGGTGAGTACGCATGACCGGCTCCGGCAGCAATGGCGTGATGACGCCGAGCGATGGAAGGGGTACCAGGAGAGAAGCCCACTCTCCCGCAGGGAGGTCCACCAGCCTGGTGAGCTCCTCGCGGCGCAGCCATGGATGGCCCCTGGAGGCTATATCGAGGCCAGCGATTCCGTCGCCATGCGAACGCTTGTGCAGCTACCCATCGACACACCGTACGACCAAGTGGCCTTTTACGCCACCGCGAGCCTCGCACGCAAGGATCGGCTCGGCCTGGACTCAGTCACTTTTGACAGCTTTTCCTGGAGCGGCGGAAAAGTGCCCCAATGGGTGAAGGACCAGAAGGAGTTCGACTCCCTCATTTACATTGGCAGGGTACACGAAAACAATTCGATCAACGAACGCACGATGGACCCCCGTTCCGTCGCCATCTATTGGAAGTTCGGCACACACGGCGCAGAAGTGTCCGCATCCATCACGAAAAAGGGAGACGAAAATCGTATCCCGCCCGAATCCGAAAGCCGCGCGGTAAGGGACCGGTACGGCCTCGTCGATGCCCTGACGGGCCCGATCCAGCGCTCGCTGTGGGACATCAAGAGCAAGAGCCGTCCGTGAGCGACGTTGCCTCAACGGGACGCGCGGGTGCGTGGGTGTGTGGGCCCAATCGTTCCAGCCACGCCACCAGGGCAAGAGAGCAGTTCATGCGATCCCAGGATTCTGCGTTCCCGACACCGAGCTGCGCCTCCCGCACTGCCCGGCACAGCACTTCGATGTCGAACATCTCCGCGACCAGCGGGTGCCTCGCGGAGCGGCAGAGGTCGATGAGTTCATCGCCGTGTTTCCTCAAACCATGGGCGTAGAGCTGGTCGAAGGGGACCTTGACCGCTCGGTCACGGATCCGCGCGGGGAGCAGATCTTCCATGGCTTCGCGCAGAACGGCCTTCGGACGGCCCGGATGGAACGTGGCTGCAATGGGGAGGCTGCGCATCGTGGCCGTGACCTCCCGGTCGAGGAAGGGGTGCGAGAGGAAGAATCCGTCCTGGCGCGCCCGGTTCCAGGACACCGCGTCGGGGGCGGCGAGGTAATTGGCCGCTTCGAAGAACGACTCTTCCGGCCTGCGTCCGAACACGAAGCGGCTCTCCGCGATGCTTGCCTCACGGTAGCCGTGCGCCCGCGCAAATTCGGATCGCAGCCAGCGGGGACGGGCGAAGCTTCCGAGGCCGCCCAGCACGGTTCCGCGGCGGAGGAGCGCGGTGATTCGCTCCGCTGCCAGCGGCAGGGCCGGCCGCACGACGTAGTCGTACACGACGTCGCGCACGCCGCGCTCGGTACCTGCGGCCCGGGCACGTGCCTGCTTCGTCATCTGCCGGAGCTGCCCCGTGCGGGCCAATTTGTGCAGGTGAAGGGGGTTGGCATCCGCGATCGGATCGGCCCCGCAACCGGTCATGAGGATGTCGCAGCCGAGTTCCGCCGCGGCGCCGTGGAGCCTGGTCCAGAACGGGGCGCGAAAGGCGTGTGCATAAGGCTCGTCCGCGTCTCCCGCGTGGTGTTCGAAGTCGTCGAAGTCAGCCACGTCGCCGACGTCCGCAATCAACGGGCGGGCTGCAGGTGCATGACGGCAAATCTCCCTCATGGCCTCTGCGAGGTACCGCTGCTCGCCGGCCAGCTCTCCACTGTCGAACCGCCCGGCGAGCAGGACGAGGTCCTCACCGCGGCCTTGTCCCGTACCCAACAGACGTGCGGTGAGCAACGCGATGCTGGTGGAGTCGGTGCCGCCGGAGACGTGACATGCCGTCATTCGGCCCACTCGGCGCCCGACGGCGTTCTCAAGTGCGAGGCGCAGGTTCTTCCCTGCCCCGCTGAGACCAAGCCCGACTGCTGTGGATTCCCGCAGGTCGTCGACCTCGCCGGCATGTCTGCGCACACTGCCTCGCATCTGCCCGGTGACCGAAAGTTCCACGACCTCGCCGCCGAGGATCCGGTGCACACCGGAGAACGGAGTGAGTTCCGAGTGCGGTTGTGCCAGGTTCCCGGTCAGGTACCGGCAGAAGTAGCTGTGTTCCAGCTCTTCGAAGTCGCCCAGACAGCGCGCCGACGTACTCACCGCGTTCACGCGCCCACCGGACTGCCTGAAGAACAGGGGAATGCGCGCATGATAGTCGCGCATCAGCACGATGCGGTCGGAGTACACCAGGACGGCCGCATAGTCGCCGATCGGCAGGCGCGGTGTGGCTCCCGGTCGCGCTGCGTCCTCCAGGAGCCCGCGCGCACCCGCCACGCGGTCACGGGCCGAGCCGACCCAGCCGACGACCACGGCGGTGCCGGCCCGTGAGGAGACCGTCGTCACGAGTCCGTGCCGCGCCATGGCCTCGGCCGCCCGGAGCCTAGGTGCACCCCCGGCCCAATCAAGGCGGAGTGCTTGCATGTCACTGGCCGCCGCAACTGATCGAGAGAACCGGCGTGAACCCGTGTCCTCGCGGATCGGCATCGGGGATGCACACGCCCGCCGAGGAGCTCCAGGCATGCAGGGCGAACGGGTGCTCGCGCACGCCGATGTGAAGCACGGCATTCAGGCCGCATCGTCGCAGAAGCACGAAGGCCGTCACGGCCGCGGCCTTGCAGTCGTCGTTCACGAACCAGCTTCTGCGACCGTGTGATCGCAGCGCTCGTTTCAGCCGCGCCACCTCCTCCGCTGACGGAAGGTCTGCACGTGCGCACACCGGTGCGGCCAAGGACAGGAGCCGAAGGACACGCCCGAACCCCATGGTCCGGATCGAAAGGTGCACTCCGCGCAGCCAGAGCCCGACCTCGGCGTCCGAGTACGCCTTTCGGCGGGACGTTGCACACCCGGCGCGGACGAGATCGGCGACGAGCTCTGCGCGCTCCTCAGAGCTTCCCACGACGAACTTCTGCACGTCCGTCGTCGTCATGCCGAGAAAACGGGTCCGCCGCCTCCAGTCGGAAATCAGAGCACCGCTGGACATTTTGGTGACACGGCAATGCGGTGACAGAATCCGCGTTACGGCCACCAGGGCGTCGGTCTCTTCTGCCACCTCACACACTCCAAACTCGGCCTGCCGCACGTACTCTGCTGCAGGCCGAGTCGGAAATGGAGGGCTGTGTCAGGACTGGTACCCGTGACCGTCGTAGAGTTCCCCGCTGAATCCCCGGATCAGGCGGCCGTTGCCGAAGAAAACGAGCCGATGAGGTACACGGCGCCACAGTCTTCGAAGGTGCATCGCTTACCTCCAGAATCAAGCGGCGTTGAACAGTTCCCACGCTACGCCGCGTCGAATGCCTCGCAACCCGACTGCCGGACAGGTTGATCACGACATCGTCCAGTGTCCGGGCACGGCGGGACGGGGTCGTGGAGAGGGCGGCCACGAGCAGGGACGGGACGGCCGCGAGGAAGCGGGCTCGGTACACCGGGCACCACCTTTCGATGACGGTGGGCGTGGACTCCGGCCAGCGGAACACGGCTGCGGGGGCAAAGCTGCGGCGACATCCCGCCGGAGCGGCCGGACGGCTCAGCGGATCAACACCCACGGCCCACGGCTGTTCGGACGGTCTCAGGCAGCCACGTACAGCCAAGGCGAGGCGGTCGTGGTGGAGCATCACGCCGCCACCGCTAGTTCGAGGACCGTGCCGGTCTCCGGATCCGTGGGGAATCTCGCGGAGTAGCCGTATCGCTCGCACTGCTCGGGATCAGCCCACCGGGCGGGTGCTCTGCGAGCGATGGTTGAACCACAGCGTCGGGCCGTCCGGTGCGGACGGTACGATGCAGGCGAGCGCCTCCTCATCGGGATGGTGGTAGGTGTCACCGTTGGTGGACACGAGACAGTGCCGGGCAGGGCGACCTCAAACAGTGCCTCGGTCACGTTCCGCCGGCTGCCATAGTGGGGAAGTTGGAAGGCATCCACCTCCAAGACCCGCAGACCGCGGTGCGCCGCCACCCCTTTCAGGCCGGCCCCGAGCACAGAGCCGAACGCGTCCGCCCCGAGCACGGCGCGGACGCCGCGGTACTCGATCAGCAGTGCGATGCCACTCCCGTTCGGAGCTGTCGTGTCGTCGGCCGTCATATGAGCGGCAACAGCGGCCATAACGCCGAGGGCTCCAGGATGTCGGACCTTACATCGGCCTGCCGGCCACGCCGGGCCCGGTCAATGGTTTCGAACCATTCGCGCTCCAGGATCTCCAGGCGCTCGTTGGTCGGCGAGAGCATGGTGATGTTCGGGCCGTCCCGGACCGGCACCTCGATGCACCCGAACTCGTCCCCGGTGTCGATGGGACCGCCGCCGAACGCCCGGTTCCACGGAAGTACCGGACCGACGGATTCCCCGAGCAGCGCCGCTACCAGGCTCTCCCCCTCGGCGACGCTGCCCGCCACCCTGCTCCGGGAGGGCATGTGCGGAGGGCCGTCGAACCAGTAGCCTCCGACGTCTTCGGCGTACTCGCTCCGCAGGAACGCGAGCATGCCGCCTATGGGGTCACTGTCGATGTGGGTCACCACGGCGACGTCAATGCGCCGGTCGTCGGGGTCGAGTCGGCTCAGCCTCGTTTCGAGCCGGGGCCACGTCCCCGGAGGGCCGCCGTCGACCAGCATGCGCCAAGGCGGCCCGCTCTCGCGCGCACACTCCGGAGCAGACAGTTGCCCGCGCAGGCAGTACCTCGATGCGGATGGCTGTGTCCATGGGATCGTCTCCCTCCAGCCGGGCGCACCACCGAATCTACGCTTGTCAGCAGGGCGCGGCAGAGCTGCAAGCAGGGGGCTGCCCGACCGTCAGGCCGCCCGGCCGCGGCGGCCGGACCGATTCCCATCCCGGGCTTGGGCGGTCAGCGTCGTGGGGCGTGGACCAGCAGGTGGTGATGCTGAGCAGGCGTACCGTAGCTTCCCGTCGCCAGCAGCGCAGGGGCCGGGGCCAGCGGCGCATGCGGAACACCGTCGTGCCGGGCGATGCAGACCCGGGTGATCCAGACGAGCCATGGCCCGGCCGGCCGGCCGCCAACGCCCGCGCCGCCGCTACGAGCGGCAGGGCAGCCACTTGTCGGCTGCCTTCACCAGCAGACCTGCGCCCTCATCTGCTACCGCCGGCTGCTCGCCGCCCGCCTCGACGCGTGTGCCGCGGGCCGGCTCGCCGCCGAGGTGACCAGTAACGGTGCGGCCGACTCGCCTTGACCCAGCAGGAGACGGGCTGCAGGGCAAGGCGGGTGAACATTTGGTGGTTCGGTGTCCCGCCGGGGCCGGGTCGGGGGATAACGGCCAGGAGGATATGCAGTCGTCAGGGCTTCCCCGGCTCGCGGCGAGGTCGGGACATGGCGGTCACCGGCACCTGGGATCCGCAGAAGCCCACCTGTCCGGTGGTCGCTTAGGGCCCGAAGACCGCCGCGTGCACAGCGAAGCCCAAGGCTCCGGCCGGCACGACCACCCGGCGGCTCGCCCACGATCGGCACGGGATGCAGGAGGTCGACGGGATGCAGGAGGTCGGCTATCCGCCGGCGCCGGCTGGCCTCGCCGACGTCCTCGACGGCCCGCACAACCTCGTTCCATCGACACGCCGCACCCCGGCCGTGCCGCTCCCACCGCAATCCAGAGGATGACCCATGCCGCTAAAAGGTTACGGTGTCCTGGCCGCCCGCGCCGTCGACCGGCGCCGGGAGGGATCCACCGATACCCCTCACTACCAGATCCATCTCACCGACAACGCCGGTACCCACTACCGGGCCGCAGTCAACGTGGAGTCACAGCAGTCACCCTCCGAGCTCCTGTACCTGGCCGACGATGATTTCCGCCATCCCGTGACCGAGCTGCTCCCACCAGCCGGCAGCGGATGGACGGCCCTGGTGTCACAAGCGGGCAGGGCCAGCCTGGACTTCATCCGCGGCAACCTGTTCGACCCCGCCTCGATGCGAATGCTCCCGCCCGATGTCGAGGGCGCCGACAACGACTTGGCCGACCTGCTCGACCACTACGTACAGCGTGCCATCGCCGACCCCACCGCCGGCCTCTACGTCTTCGGGCAAAGGTTCGGCCCCGAGGCCCACATCGCCGACAAGGTGTTCGGTTTCCGGCCCGGCAACGGCGTACACGACATCCACATGAACCAGGGCAACAGCGGCCGCTTCCGCTCCGACAACGGCGTCTGGCAGGACGGCGCCTTGTTCGTACAGCTACCCTCCGAAAACCGCTGGGTCGCGATCTTCCTGGCCTTCCAGTCCCAGGCCTGGCACACCGGCGACAACACCGGTCACCCGCTCGACACCGCACCACCCCGCTCCGCCGACCGTGACGAACCCCTGCGGATCATGGCCGCACTGGTCAACCCCTCCGGCCCCGCACCCACAGCCGTCACCGTACTCAACGCCTCTCCAGCGCCGATCGACCTTCAAGGATGGCAGCTCACCGACCTCAACCAGCAGACCCTCCCGCTACCCGCCGGCACGCTCCAGCCCGGCACCACCCTCACCGTCCCGGGCGGCAACGGATTCCATCTCGGCAACCAAGGCGGCACGATCACCCTCCTCGACCCGGATGGCATCAAAGTCCACGGCGTCGCCTACACCGCGCGACAAGCCGAGCGCGAGGGACGGACCATCACCTTCTGACACACCGCCAGCACCAAGCCCCACAGCACCTCGCCGGCCGGCCGAAAGCGACCTGACCGGCGGGCGAGGGCTGTCTTGGCACGGCTGTGCGCGGATCCCATTCGGCCCTGGAGCACGCCATCAACGCGTCGGCTTACCGAGCCGTCCTGTGTGACGTATGTGCCAGGGATACAGCTTCGGCCGCTGGTGTTCTCAGCGGCGACGAGGTCCGCGAGGCAGTCGACCGGGCCATCCCCCGGCGGATCGTAGGTCGCTTCGATAGGGGACGTGCGTCTCGAGGTCTCATCGAATCCGTGTCAGGTTTGGCCATTGGAGTGGATCTGCGCCCGGCCGCCGAAATGGGGTTGCGTGCCTGGGTATGCATTCAAGCATTGGCTTTTGGTGCCACTGGAAGAATCACGCATTGTAGGAGCGGACTGGCCATGCCCGACCACGCGCAGCTGCGGCGGGCGACCGCCTGGATGAGTGCAACTGCCGTCGAGGAGGCCGGTGCCGACCGCATCTCGGCCGCCTGCGATCCATCCGGTCAGTTCCCGTTGGAGCCTGGCATCGCCGAGGGCTGCTGCGGACCAGGTGTCACGGCACTGGAGGCGGGGCGGCTGTACCGTAGGGTCAGCGGCCGTGACGATCGGGCTCGGCCCGTCAGTGATGAGGAACTGGCCGAGTTGGGTGACCCGATGGCGGTTGCGTTCTTCCGCGTCGGCAGGTTTCCCACCACCGTGCAGGAACTGCTCTCCGAACTCCCCGCCACGGCAGCCTCCTCACTCAAGGTGTATCTGGTCAGCGAGGCCGGGCAAATCTCTCCGGTTGCCATCGGCGAGCGCGACATGCGGTTCGCGATCACAACCGCCGTGGACGGCAATCAGGTGGACCTTCTGGTCAGCACCCAGGCCGGCGGCGACCCGGACAAGGGATTTCTCCAGGTCGCGGGGTGGGATTCTGTAGCAAGGGTCTTCAATTTCTATTCCCGTTTCGGATCGAGCTGGGTGTGGGCGGGCAACTCCTGGGACGCGCTGGAGCCGGACTCGCGGGGCAAGGGCTGCTTCGACAGCCACATCAACGGCAGCGCCGTGATGAAGGAACTCAGGATCCCCTGGATCAACTGGCAGTCGGAGCGGGCAACGATCCGGCTCGCCGATGATGACCCGCTCCTCCATGACCAGCTGTTCCAGCGGGTCATCGGAGCCGAGCGGCTGGAACTGACGGTCAGGTTTCTCATCACCCGGTGGACGGCTGCCCGCCTCGCCGAGGTCACCGCGAACGGTGTTGTGGACCACCCCGACCGACTACTGCGCCACCTGTTCACCGGTACCACGGTCAACCTCACCAGTACGGACCGTCAGAGCAGCACCATCACGGCGGACAGTGGCGAGCTGACGCTACCCACCGGGTTCTGGCTGAACCAGGACATCCTGTTCGACGACCTGCGACTGTTCACGCAGGCCTCTCCGCCCCGGGCACAGGCCGCCGGGTATCTGGACGGCCTGAGGCGGTTTGGTTTCCGGCTGGAGGAGAAGTTCAGCGGCTTCTCCCAGCCAGGTGACACGTTCTTCGCCTTCGTTGTCCCCGAGGCCGCCCACGAGGACAACGAAGTGATCCGGCAGATGGTCCGCAAGGGGCTCATCTCGGCCAGGTTCGCCGCGTGCGCGCTGATGGTGGACTTTCCGAACCCGGTCTTCAGCCCTGCCCGCAGTCTCCTCATGCGCTACGTGCCGACAACGCCGATCAAAGCCGCAGAGTTGTGTGGCACCGTCACCCAGGCCATCTTGGACGCGGCGCGAACGCGACACCTGCCCGCCGACAGTCCCGAAGCCCGCTTCGCCGCGCACTGGCAGGTGCCCGAAGACATCTGGCAATCAGTGTTCGGGCAACGGGTGGACGCCTACCTGCGCAAGGTCACCCAACAGATCCAGACCGCATCCGGATTCGACGACTACATCCGGTTGGCCGAGTCGCGGCGTCGGCAATTTCGCCTCATGAAACTGAATGAGTTCGAGCTCACCCTGCCGGTCACCAACATTCCCCCGGACGCGCCACCGCTGGTGATGCGCGAGGACGCCACCGTCGCGGAGCTGACCTGAAGCCGCCCCTCCTCAGTCGGCACGGCACCGGCTTCAGCAGCCCCGGCGACCGCTGCCTTCCACCCCTCCGTCTTCCCGAGCAAGGAGAACGAGCACCATGGCCACAGTGGATGCTTACGGGCCTCCCGGCAACCTCGACGATCTGGACGACTTCGGCCGCAAGGCATGGAACGTGTTCATCTCCGACACGGTCGACGAGGCCATTCAGGGCCCCGATCCCCGTCAGGTACTGAACGACAGTCCGCGGCCGCAGTTCTACAACTTGACCAGCACGGATACGGCCTCGGACGTTCAGCGGGTCTCCATCACATGGACCGCGTTCCCCCGCATCATCAAGATCACTTCCGTTGGTGATCTCCAGCGGTGGCAGCGCGCCGACGCCAGCCGCGACGTCCAGGACGAGTACTGCGAGTGGAGCGTCACCCGGAATGGCTCGGGAAAGATCACCAAGGTCACGTTCACGTGTGAAGGCCCCGAGTATTGGGAGATCCTGGCACAGACCAATCCGGACAAGGTGGTCGACCTCTACCGTAGCTTCATCAGGCCGGACGTGCGCAAGGAGGATCTGTTCTCGCCCAGTGGCAGATACCAACCGCGTAACAAGTGGAACAACTCCACGAGCCATGGCGCCATGCACTTGATCCAGCCGAACAACACCCTGGGCGCAGAGATCGAGTTGGCTGCGGCAGCCACCATTCGGCGCGTCGTCAACGGCCAGGAGCTGAGCACTGAGCAGGAACTCGTCAACTGCAGCAAGTATGGTGCCGCAGAGCGCAACAGTGATCCCCACATCGGCGCAGGAGTCAACGCCCTGGCCCGCCAGAAGGCCGACATCAGCCTCGCCGACCCAGTGGGCCTGTACTTCGACGACCTGTCGACGGATGGTTGGGAGACCCCGGACGGCTCCGATCCGCAAGGCTACTGGACCTATCTGAGAGGCGACTCGGAGCACCGCGTCCGCGCCGTCTACGAAGTGCCCCAGGACAAGGGTTTCGACGTCGGGGACATCACCATCGGCGGCAGGCCCATCGAGTTCGGAGCCCAGATCGCGGACTTCATCACCATCAGACTCACGGGCATCGCCTGCCGGTTCAACGACTCCACCGCCCAGCCGCAGACCGCCTGTAAGGAGTTCCCCGCGGTTGACATGCGGCAAGAGGGTTTCGGCGCAGCCGCGTTCTCCGCCTCCGGCCGCTTCTTGGATCCCCGTCCCACCCTCTCGTACCGCTCCTCCCGCGTCACCTGACCGTTCCTTCGCGCGGTGGCCGACGGACCCGAGGCCGGGGCCCGATCCGTTGTGGCCCGCCTCGGCCGACCTGGGGTGAATCCCCCTCGCCCAGGGCCGGCGCGGGTCCCCCTCAGCGGGGAACGAGGCAGGCCGTGGTCCGCCCCCACACAGCACCCCGCCCGGGCTCCGGCCTGTTGCGCGCGGACGCCCCTACGGGCGCTGAATGCGAGCCGCTCGCAGTGGACCACGGGGAGCGGCTCCGGGCTGAGGCCGGTCACCCCGATACCACCCCTCACTCCGGCAGCGTCGGGTAGCGGTGCGATCGGGCCGCCGCTCTATGTGGAGGAGGCCCCGCCCCCATGCTCGATCACCTTGACCTCCCCACTGCGGCCGACTGGACGGCCGGTCAGGGAGCCGACTGCCGTCGAGGCCACTGCCACGTCCCACGCCACCGAGCAAGGACGTTCCGATGTCACCTCGCAGCACCCACTTCCCCGGCCTTCGTGCCAATGTGGTATCCGAGCTCCCGGTAGGCGTCGAACCGGGCATGGCCGAACCACTGGTCGAAGGTGCTCTGGCGGGGGAAGGCTTTCTCACTGAGGGCGTAACTGAGCAGTTCGTACGGCATCTCGGGGACTCGGCGAAGGCCGGACGATGGAGGAACAGGCCATCGCCCCGTGCCGCGGAGAGCGTGGTCGGCGGTCGCAAAGGTGCCGGCGTCGCCGGACTCGGTCAGAGTGTGAGTTCCGGTCCTGATGCCGACTCCACGTTTCGGACGTCAGGACTTTCGAAAAAAGTGGGGTCCAGCAGTTCCCGTCGTGGAAACGACATGGCACTCACCGAGGTGAGCGCGGGTGGTCGGCAACCTGGCCCGGCAGGCGTCATTGCTGCTCCAGGTATTCCTGCAGCCGGGTGAGCAGGGCCGCGAACGCGGGGGTCATGGCGGCGTCCGACTGCTTGAGAACTGTCGAACGACCGCCGTCCTCCACCGATATCGTGTAGCTCATCGCATCCCTAGCCCGGCTGGGCTGGTCCGGCTCAGCCGTTGCGACGGCCGCCTCCACCAGCCGGGCCAGCTCCGGGGCAACGTTCTCCGGCAGGGTGTCCGTATCCAGCACCTTGGGCGGGAGGCGGAAATTGACCGCCGCCGCCAGCCCGCCGTGTGTCGCCAGAGTCACCTTCATTGCGCGCAACCTCGTTACAATGGTTTCTGGGTTCGGGCAGCGGCAATTCCTGGTGTCAACCGGCCCGCTTCAACGTGGTCATCTCCTTGGCCAGCCTCGTCATCTGGGTGCTCAGTTCCCCGACCTGCCTGGTCAAGGCTGCGAGGCCGTCCTGTTGTCTCACGCCACCGTTCCCGTTGGCCGCAAGGCTGCGCGCCCGGGCGACTCCGATCGGGACGCCTCTGATGGGGATTTCCACCTCTTGCCATGCTGCCAGCACGGCCGACTGCTCGGCGCTGCCGATGCCGAAGAGTTCCCCGGCCTTCTGGAAGGTGGTGTCCGCGAAGTCCTGGAACTGGGTCTCGGCACCGGACGCTTTCAACGATTCGTACCAGATGGGCCCCGCACCTTCCCATGCGAATCCGCCGATGCCCACCGCCGCCAGGAAGAACGCCTTGTTCGGGATGCCCGAGTTGAAGTGCACCCCGCCGGAATCCCCTTCCTCGGTGTCGGGCAGGTGAATGAATTTGCTCATGCGGTCAGGCTGAGGATCCTTTCCGAACAGTGCGTTGTCGTATGCGTGCCCCGGAGCCTTCATCGATCGCAGGGCGTCGGCGTCGATGCCCGGAGTCCACACGTCAGCCCCGATCAGCCAGTCCGCCTCCTCAACCGACTGCTTCAGCGACCACTGCTTGACCAACGACCCGAAAACATCCGACATCGACTCGTTCAGGGCCCCGGACTGATTGTGGTACACGAGCCCCGCAGTGTGTTCGGTGACTCCGTGCGTCAACTCGTGCGCGATCACGTCCAGGGATCTGGTGAGATCGCCCAACATCTTTCCGTCTCCGTCACCGAAGACCATCTGCCGTCCGTCCCAGAAGGCGTTGTTGAACTTCACACTGAAGTGAACGTACCCGTCCAGGCGCATCCCGTGGCCGTCGATCGAATCACGCTGGAACACCTCCTCGTAGAAATCGCGTGTCAGGCCGAGCCCGTCAAATGCCCGGTTCGCGGACTCGTCCACGGACGCCGGTCCATCCTCCGACCTGGCCAGGTCGGAGGACGCGAGGAAGCTCCCATGGTCGCAGTCGAAGACGGTGCGCCGACCGTTACCGGTTGCGGTTGCGGCTGGGCCGGCGAAGGACGCCCGGACCGCTCGTTCGCCCCGCAGGCGAGCGGTGGTCAGCATGGTGTCCAAGGCGGCCTGGCGCACCTCGGTGTTTTCGCTCTCCAGAAGCTTCCTGAGCAGGTGTGGGGGGATGATGCAGTTGAGTAGGGACGTCTTGCTCATAGGACACCTCCTGGGAAAGAAGAGCAACGGGCGAGCAGGCAGCGACGCGGGGAGGGTTCGCGACGTTCGATGCGGCAGGACACAACGTTGCCACGCCGCTCCGCGAGGGTCTCGTGGCCGAACGGCAGGAGCCCACTGGGCGTGGCGATGGGGGAAGAAGCATCGGCGCCGGCCAGCCCAGTTTCCAGAGGCGGGGCCATGCTCACATCACCAGTCTCCGGCGGCCCGTAGCGACTGGCAAGCGTAGTCACATCCACCCCGGCCACCCGCGGAGGCCCGGGGCTCATTCCTGATGGCGGCCCCCGCGACGCACTCGTTGCCCCGCGTGGTCGAACGCGGTCAGGGCTTCCCGCCAGAAGCCATGGGCGTCCTCCCGTCTCGGAGGACCGCCGTGCCTCGCGGCCTGGCCACCTCTGCCAGCAACTCCTGACAGGCTGTGGTCCCGATGTCCATTCGGCGCAGGCCCACCTCGTGGACGCGGCCTGCGGTGCCGAGGGTGCCTTGATCCTTTCGTCGCCTCCGGAGGACCACCAGTCCTCCTGGTCGGTCGTGCCGATACTGCCAGGAACGACCGGGCAGGAAGGGCATCCGGTCGACAGTCGCCTTCTGCTCGTCACTCCAGCCCCGGCTGTGGTCCCCTCGGAGGGAGTGCCACTCACCACGCGCCCAGGCATTCATGGGATCCACGCTCCAGGGCGGTGCGGGCAGGTGCGGGCGGTGCTCGCCATGCGCGCGGTGGAGAGGTTGCGGCCCGATCCCCGCCCCGGTCCCGCATTACCGGGGGAAGATCGGAGTTCCTTCTGTTGCTTCCCAGGCGGGCGTCGGCTCCTCGGGGGTCATCGGCGAGGTCGCGAGCAGACGGGTGAGGGCGTCGCCGACGGCTTGGGTGAGCGTTGCGGGGACGTCGATCCCGAGGCTGCGGGCGAGCTCGGCAGCGTCAGCCACAGATGGGGCCAGACGGTGGCGAGGCCGAGGTGGTGGTCGCGGTCGAGCCTGACGGCGACGGCGTGGATGCGGTCCCCGCTCCAGGTGGGCCGGGCAGGGCGCTCGGTGGCGACCCGGTCCATGACACGTTGGGCGGCGTCCAGGGCCGTGGCGTCGGGCTGCGGCCGGCGTCCGTTGCGCACTGCGGCGCCGATGACGGCGCCCAATTCCTGCTGCACGACATCTGCGGCAGCGTCCCAGCGGAGTTGCCGACGGGCGACCCGGCGGTCGGCAAGCCGGCGGAACGGCGCCGGCCAGGCGAGCCAGTCGGCGGCGAGGCACACCCGTTCCATGTCCCCGTTCTCGCGAACCGGCCACGGTGGGGTCATCAGCCGTGGCAGAGTGTAAATGTGGAAATCGGCATCACAGTTGACTCCGATCAGGCTGAAGTGGATCTTCATTCGCTGCAGCAGTGGCTGCTTCAGGACCCTGGTCTGCGGCACGTCCGTTTTACGTGTCCTGCGCCTGTCCCCAGGCCGGGCGACATGGGAGCGGTCAGCGAGCTCCTGCTGGCGACCCTGGGCGGAGGGGGTGCCGGAGCAGTGCTCGCGAACTCCGTCTCGGTGTGGCTGCAAAGCCGTGTGACACAGGTCAAGGTACGTGTCGAGGGTTCGCAGGGCTCCGTGGAGGTGGAGGCGGGGAACGTCAAGGATCCCGTCGCACTGATCATGCGCGTCCTGGACGAACAGGCCCGGCTCAATGGCGAGCTGAACGGCGAGCCGTCCCCCGGCGACGGCCGTGACGACGGTGCGGATTCCCACGGGGCGCGATGACGGACCCCGCGGACCCACTCCTGTCCACGGCGGTTCTGATAGGCAACAGCTCGTACGATGCACTGCCGCAGCTGCCTGCCGTGGCCAACAACGTATCGGACCTCTCCGCTGCACTCCGCGCCCCGGAGAACTGGGGGCTTCCCCCGGAACGCTGCGTCGAACTGTGCGACGAACGGGACGCCGTCGAAGTCATCACCGAGCTGGCCCGGATCGCCGGAGAGCCGCTGGACACCCTGCTGGTCTATTTCGCCGGCCACGGAGTGGTCGATCCGACGACGAGTGAACTGATCCTGGCCACCGGCAGGACGACATCGCAGCTGCCGCGCCTCACCGGGCTGAGATACTCGGACGTCCGGGAGATCCTGAGGGTTTGCCGGGCAAGAAGACTGCTGCTCATCCTGGACTGCTGCTTCAGCGGCCGGGCCACCGGCGTCATGGCGGATCCGTCGTCGATCGTGTCGGGGCAGCTGGAGATCGAGGGGACGTACGTCCTGTGCTCCACGGGACGCACCGAGCTGAGCAAAGCTCCCGAGGGCGACCGGCACACCGCGTTCACCGGCGGGCTGCTTGAGGTCATCGCCAACGGCGTCCCCAGCGGGAGGGCGTTCATCACGCCCGGCGACCTCTTCGACTACACCCAGATCATCATGGCCCGTGAAGGCCGGCCACGGCCGACACAGAGCCACGACAACAGGATTCGGGAGCTCCCGCTCATGCGCAACCCATGGTCCGGCGCGCTGCGATGGCTGTCGCAGTGGGGACGCCCCCAGGTGAAGGCGGAGACGGGCGCGTCCGACCTAGTCGTGGGGATCCACGTCGCCGTAAGCGCGGTACGGCCCGCGTTCGGCCCCACGGGGCCGGACTGCCTCACCGAGCTCGAAGCGGCGATCGCCACGGCCGACCCCCGATGGCTGCCGGGAATGGAACTGGTCCGCGACGTGATGACGGCCATGCGCCGGGAACACGGTGACGGCGCCGCGACCGCCGCGATCGTCGTCGGTGAACTGTTCGCCGGCATCCACACCGCGGTGCGGTCGGGCGCCCGTTGGGAGGAGGTCGTCGACCGTACGGAGGAGGAGGCGGCCGCGGTACTGCGCCACCTGGCCGCACCGGAGCAGGAACTGCAGGCGCTCTCCGCGGAACAACTGGGCGGAGCCGTGGCGACGGCCCTCGGGAACGCCCCCGAGTACGCGCTGGTGATGGCGGCGGTCGCGCGCGTGGGGGCGGACCGCGTCGAGATCGCCACCGGCCCCCCGCCCAGCGCCGGCCCCGGGACGGGCTTGTCCTTCGTCAGCCGGCTCAGCCTGGACACGTCGGTCCTGGTACCGAACTCCTCCGCACGTCCCGTGGCCCTCCACGAGCCGTACGTGTTGGTGGCGCCCCGAGGGGACGTACCCGTCGACGAGTTGCAGCGGATCGGCTGGCGGGATCCGGGACCGCTCCTGATCATCGCGCCCGGAATCGACGCGTTCGCCCTGAGCTCCCTGCACTCCCTGTTCGCGACCATGGTCGTGGTCCGCCCCACGGACGCCGCCATCGACTGGGACGCGCTGTGCGCCCGGACCGGCTACGGCTTGCTGGCCGGGCGGCCCTTGGGCCGGGCCGGGCGGGCGCTGGTCACGCCGTCCTCCACCACGGTCCTCGGCCTGCCCGGAGCCGCGCCTTGCGACAGCGGGCGGCTCTTGGTCCACGCAGGTCCGGTCGGCGGAGCCGCGCACACCGCAGCGGTGCGCGCGCTCACCGTGGCACGCTCGGCCGGCTCCGGTGTGCTGCCCGGAGCCGGAACCGGCCTGTACCGCGCCGGCCGCGCACTCGGGCCGGACGCCGGTCCGGTACGCCCCGCGCTGACCGCCCCGCTGCGGCAGCTCGTCCGCAACGCGGGGCGGGATGCCGACGAGGTCATGGCCCTCCTGGATGCCGCGGCGGCCGACACGTCCACCGGGTTCGAGTACCGCACCGGTTCGGTGACTGATCTGCGAGCCGCGGGAGTGCTGGATCCGGTGGCCACGGCTCGGGGCGTCGTACAGAACGCGGTGGCCGCGGTCTCCCGCTACGTGGCCACCCTCTGATCCGCACTCGGAGCACCACACTTCGTACAGAACCTCGCGCTGTCGTCCCGTTCGTGGCCGCACTGATGACAGAAGCTGCGCGTCCCGCCCGGTGACTGTACGGCCGCAGCACCCGGCCGGCCGCCGAGCCGGGCGAGGCGGTTCAGGCTGAGCTCGGCCACCTTGATCGCCTCGTCGTCCAGCCCGGCCTGGTTGACGAGCCCCCAGATCTGGGTCAGCAGCACGGGCCATGTGACCAGCATGGCGATGGCGAAAGGCAGCGCCTGCTTGCCGAAGATCCCGACGCCGGCCCGGACCAGCGTGCCGCCCGGATCCGGCAGGATCTCGATCTTGAGGGCGGTGCGCAGGCCGAGCGCCTTCTTGAACATACCGCCCTTGGTGATGCTCACTTCATGGCCGACACCGTCCGCACCGGTGGTGCCGGTGGTCTCGTAGCCCCGTTCCTTGAAGTGGGCGATGAGATCCGATGCCACTGGCGCGAGGTCCGAAGCCGTGACGCCGACGACCTTCTCGCTGCTGAACGCGCTCATGCGCTTGCCCCCACGGTCGTCGCCCTGCAATCCCGTCCGCACGCCTGGCAGAACAACCACTCGGCCCTCACCGGACCACCGCACCCGCCGCACACCTGCGGACCAGCCTCGCCGACGATGCCGACATCGCCGGCAGGGGGGGGGGGGGCCGGCCCCCCACCCGCCGCCCCCGGGAAAAACCCGCGCCGGCGGGGCGAGGGCCCGGGGCCCCCCACCCCGCAGTCCCGCCCCCCCCCC